>NZ_LT670818.1:3300000-3500000 GCF_900129505.1 Bradyrhizobium erythrophlei
ACCTCGGCAAGCGGATCGCCCGCCGCGAGAAGGTTCGTGTTCAATTCGTTGCCGCAGTAGGCGGCGTAAGTGAGGTCGCCGACCTTGGTTGCCGCCTCGAACGCGCGGCGCACCAGATCGCGGCCAGCCCGAACATGTCTCGTCCACGGCAGGACGACATTGCCAAAGTCCATATAGATCCTGGCCCGGAAACGTGTCAGTCCGCGTCCTTCGACCAGGTCATAGCCGAGCTGACCGAAGCGGTACGCCGCCTGGTAGTCGCCGAAGCATGCGCCCGCGATAATGCCAAGGAACGTATAGGCGGCGCACGAAGCGTCGCAGTTGCCGCGCTCAAGGCTGAGATTGACCGCTCGGCAGATAACCAGGGCAAGCAGGTTCGCATCCGTATACAATGCAGGTGGCCCGATCTTGGTCAGAACGTCCAACGTCGCGAGGGATGCCGGGTCGCTCATCAAAGGCAGCTCGATGAGTTCCTCGATCGTGCTGCTCCCGAGCTGCGACCATATCCGCTTCGCGTCGCGCTTCCCCTTCCGTTGGGTGTGGCGACCAGTCGATGCCCAGATGCCGGAGGTAGTCGAGACCGACGGCGATCGCCCGGCTGCCCTGATCGAGGGTCGTGTACAGATCCGCCCGCAGGCAGGCGACGCTTGCGCGTTCGACCGTCGTTGCTGCGCGGGTCGACAATGCCGCCAGGCGCTGCTCCGCTTCCGCCAGCGCGCCTGTGAGGAATTCGCATTCGGCCCGGTGCAGCTCCAGCGCAAAGGCGAGCTCGTGCCGGCGCTCCCACGAGTCTTCCGCCAGCAGCGCCGCGCCGGCGGCGAGATAGATCAGCGCGGAGGCACAAGCGGTAGACACCTTCGCGCGCTTGCCCGCGATCAGGTTGAGCTCGGCCAGTTGCTCGCGCTCGTCTCGCGAGGTGATCAGTGCGGCGCCGCGGTTGAGCTGATTGACGATATCGAAGATGGCCTCTTCGTGTTTTTCCGCAGGGGTATGCGCTACGAGCAGCCTTCCGATGCGGAGGTGCGCCTCGGCACGCAACCGTTCCGGTATGAGAGAATAGGCGGCCTCCTGGACCCGGTCGTGGGTGAACTTGTACGAGTCCACCAGGTGCTCGGCCAGCTCCAGACGAACGGCCTCCCACAGATCCGAACCGACGTCCTCGTTCGATTTCCCGAGAACGATCGAAAGCATCCCGATTTCGGTGACGTTACCGAGGCAGGCGAGCTGCTGCAACGCCGCGCGAGTCTCGACGGGCAGGCGGGTCAATCTCCCGACCATGAGGTCCACCACATTGTCGGTGTACCCCTTGGCGTGAACGCGATCGAGCTCCCAGTGCCAGCGCGCCGCGTCATGATCGAAGCGGAGCAACCCCTCTTCGGCAAGCGCAGAAATGAACTGAATGGCGAAAAACGGATTGCCACCCGTCTTCTCGTGCACCAGTCGCGCCAGCGAGGCGGAATCCCCCGGTGCGCAGCCAAGCGCATCGCCAATGAGCCGCTCCAGGTCTTCTCGGGCGAGCGGCGCAAGACTGATCTCCTGCACGAACGCTCCCGCCTTGCGGACAGCATTGAGTGTGCGCAGCAGCGGGTGAGAGGGAGTGACTTCGTTGTCCCGATAGGCGCCGACCAGCAGCAGGTGCCGCACTTCCGAATGCGTAACCAGATGCTCGAGCAGGTCGAGCGTCGCCGCATCCAGCCATTGCAAATCATCGAGGAACAGCGCAAGCGGGTGCTTCTTGCGCGCGAATACCGCAAGGAAGCACCGGAAAACCATTTGGAAGCGATGCTGCGCGTCCTGCGGCGGCAAATCCGCGACCGGCGGCTGTTTGCCAATCACAAGTTCCAGTTCGGGAACGAGGTTGACCATGAGCTGACCGTTGGGACCCAGCGCCTCGCTCAGGGACTTCCGCCACCGGCCAAGCTCGGCCTCGCTTTGGCTCAGGAGCGATCGGACAAGACGCTGGAAGGCGTGGCCCAAGGTCGCGTATGGAATATCGCGCTTGTACTGATCGAACTTGCCGGACGCGAACAGGCCACGTGAAGGTACGAGCGCCCTGTGCAGTTCGTTCACCACCGAGGATTTACCGATGCCGGAATATCCGGATACGAGCACGAACTCCGTGCTGCCTTGGGCCACAACTCTGTCGAAAGCTGCAATCAGCGCCTCAATCTCGCGCTCCCGGCCGTAGAGCTTCTCCGGGATCAGCAGCCGGTCCGACCCATCGTGCTCGCCAAGCGGAAATCCGTCGATGCGGCCATATAACTCTAGGTCCGCGAGGCATTTTCGAAGATCAGCCTCGACACCAGCGCCAGTCTGGTAGCGCTGCTCGGCGGTCTTGGCGAGCAGCTTCATCACCAGTGCTGCGAGCGGCTCCGGGATGTCTGCAACACGCTCGTTGGGCGGGATTGGTTGCCGCGCGATATGGCAGTGCACCCACTCCATCGGATCGGCAGCGGTGAAGGGGAGCTGCCCCGTCAGCATCTCGTAAAAGGTGACGCCTAGCGCATAGAGATCGCTGCGGGAGTCCACCGAGCGGTTCATCCGGCCGGTTTGTTCCGGCGCCATGTAGGCGAGCGTCCCGGCGATCACCTCCGGCGGGGCCGGGACTTGGCGCTCGCGCGGCAGACGCGAGGCAATGCCGAATCCCGTCAGCCACACCCCGCCGCTTGCCGCATCCACCAGGATGTTTGCCGGCTTGATATCCTTGTGGATCAGGCCTCGCTCATGCACTCGGCGGAGCGCCCCCGCGAGAGGGATCGCGATGCGCAGGAAGCGCGATAGGTCCAGTGGCCGGCCAAGCAGTCGATCGACCGGCACACCGCCAGGATCCTCAAGTACCAGCGTCATGCGATCGTTGTGGCGTGTCAGCGCGACGGGTCGCGCCGCCCAGCCTGCGTCAAGTTCGGCCTTGAGCGCATATTCGTGTTCGAGCCGCTGGACGCAACCGAGCGAAGATTCGTCAGCCGCAACGAGCAGGATCGGCGCCAACCCGATGCCAGAGCCCCGGAAGAGAGAAATATCTCCCTCCCGCAGCGGCGAGAATGCGTAGCTCGAGAACTCGTTCACGAGGGCCTCCTGACAGGAGGACTACTTTAGTGCATTGACCTGCTTACGTTTTCTTTAGCCCATCAATCTAAAAACCGACGCCAAAAATGCGGCGATATCACGATCGGTGGTATATTACGGCTAGCCGATGGGGAGAGCCATGTCGGCCTTTTGCTCTTAAAGCCGGCTGGCGAGGAAGAATGCGACTGACTTCCGGGATGGCACAAACCGAGCCAGGGGTTTGGCTTTGTTGCACAAGGCATGTTCGCCACGGGATCACCGACCGTGACTTCTCGGAAGTCACGGTTACGGTCTTCTCGGCGGCCCTGCCGATGGTGACGCTGTCTGGCGCGCCGATGCTTGCCCATTGAGCAAACCTGGTGCGCTTGGTCTCGGAATTCGAAGGGCGGCATATCGCTTGTGGCAATGGCCGCCCAGGTGCTCCGATCAGACCGGCATGACTTCCGGCTTGTTCTTCGGGAATTTTGCGATCGTCGCCTCGCTTACGTTCAGGTGCTGGGCAACCATCGCCGGCGGCGTACGGGCAATCCAGTCGGACAGGGAAACATCCATGAACTGGGGAGCCCTGAACACCTCGAGGAACTGCAGATCGGTATCGCCGGTGTTCTTGATATAATGTCCGAGGTTCTTCTTGACGTAGCCGATGTCGCCGGCATTGAAGTCCATGGTGACAGCGTTCGGGCCGGTGTTGAAGATCGTCATCTGCCCCTTGCCCTTGATCCAGTACTGCCATTCATCGGCGTTGGGGTGCCAGTGCATCTCGCGCAGGCCGCCGGGACGCACGGTCACCAGTGCGGCGGCGATCGTTGTGGAAACGGTGAAGTTGCGGCTGTCGGCAATGTGCACCGTACCGCCCTTGGTTTCGCGCGCCGGGGCCCCCGATCCGAGCGAGAAGGTGAACGGGTGCGGCGGCGCGCCCTTTCCGCTCACCGCGTCGCGGTCCGCGGCCAGATCGCCGGGTAAATTGCCCTGGAAGATGTAGAGGTCGCGCAGCGGTATATCCTTGAACGTTTCGACAGGAACACCGAAGTTCTGGGCGAGGATATCCGGCGGCGTATGCGTGAACCATTCCGACACCAACAGGGTGGTGAACTCGGAGGCCTTGCCTTCATCGAAGCATATCAGGAACTCGCAGCCGTCCGGGCCGAGCCCCTGCAGTGAATGCGGCAGGCCGGCGGGGAAAAACCAGAGGTCGCCTTCTTTCACGTCAGCGATATAGGGTCGGCCCAATTCGTCGAGAGTGGTGATCCGGCAGGTGCCGTAGGTCATGTAGGCCCACTCGGCAAACTGGTGCCAGTGCATCTCCCGGATGCCGCCGGACGTCAGCCTCATGTTGACGCCGGAGATGGTGTCGGCAACGGCGAAGGAGTCTTGTGTCACCTGGCGCGCCCAGCCGCCATTTTGAATGCGCCGTGGCGCGTTGTTGAACGAAGCCCAGCTCAGCGGCATATCGCCGACGTCGGTCGGCGGTGGGGAAAATGCAGCCGGAAACTGGTCCCTGATGGCCGGATTCTGTGGACCGGGATCGCTGACGCTCCTTGGATTCTTGGCGTTGACGGCACCTTGCGGCGGATCGTTCGGATTGCCGAAGGTGATATCGCTCCTCACCGGAGTAGCGGCATCCGCCGTGGTCATTGTCGCTGCCGCCACCACTCCACCCGCGGCCGTCGCCGCCAACACGTCACGCCTTGAGAAAATCATATGTCGCTCCTGTTGCAGGAATTGAATTTCAAACAATCGAGAAATAGTCGCGAGCTTTTCGCGCACCATTAAATTTGGGTTTAAAAAGGGTGGAACTTGCATGCAGCGCCGACAGCGAACTAAAGATCGCAATGCGAAATGCCAGCACGCTGCTCCGAACGTGATCTAGCCCGCGGGCCTATTTGCGCCATCAAATATTGGTTTCGGATTGCTCCCATTCGTTCTGAGTGGTCGCGGGATCGGCGTGGAGATTGCTCTAAACGCGTGTAACCCCAGATGCTGCATACGTAAGCTTCAGGTCGTATGTTCGCCCATCCGCAATCGATCTGCGTTGCTGCGTTGGGCAGAAGAGTCGGGAATGACCACGTTAAGTTTCCTGTCGTGACGGGCGATGGAGCTCCGCTGTTGCTATGCGTAGTGAAAACCGACCTGCTGCAATTCGAGCATCGTGCCGCCCGCACCGGGAATTAGAACGACGCCATCCACCAGATGGTTGGTCAATTCAGCCGCGAGCGCGGCATGCGGGAGTTTGTCAGGATTGAGGCCCGCTTTGATTAGGGCCGCTGCCTGTTCCCAAATGGCATTGTGACAGCACATGAAAACAACGCCGCGGCGCATCAGCGCCGCTATCGAATTGTCCTCGCTGGAGAAGGGGCCCGCTGGGTCCTCATAGTTCGTGGGATCGGCAGCCGCGGCCTTCTGCTCGACGATCAGCGTGTTGGTCTTGAATTTCTCGCCGGCCAGTCTGGTGAGCTGATACTTGTCCCACATCTCCTGATCGTAGAGCGCTAGATCCGCCGTACCATGAGTAACCGAAACAGCGAGGAAATCCGGATGCTTGAACGACCATATCTGGGTATTAAGCGCGTTGCGCATCAGGCTCAGCCAGGGACCTGCGATGTCGATATTGTCCCAGGCCTGCTTGGGCACAGGTCCGTAGGCGAGCACTTCTGTCAATGCTTCGTGATCCCATTGCTGCCGATCGTTCAAGATCATAGGCACGGTTTTGAAATCGCGACGACGGGGTGCCTGCGTGAGACGCTTCTTCAACGCTTCAAGGTGGGCGGCACCGGGAGCCGTCAGCGCGGACTCAACGGCCGCTCCCGCCGGCTTTGCTGCAGCTGTCGCAAGACCGATCGCGCCTGTGGCCACGGTCAAGGCGAATGTTCTCAGTATGCCTCTTCTGCCCTTGATGATTTTCATGGACGTCATCTCCTGTTTACGTCTCAGGCAGATATGCAGCGACGTCTTTCGATGCCAATAAATCCGTTTTTATGATGACAATCCTTCCGCAGACCTTGGTGGAACGCAGTGACGAGGCACAGGGTGTCCCGATGGAATTGTACCGCCGGGAAACTGAAGCGCATCGCTGCGCAATTTTTCTCCTGATCCGCTTGCCCGAGAACGCTGGCCAGCACGATCGCTGCAGTTCGAATTCGAAAAATTGACCAGGAATTTAGTGGCCCTCCCTTGCCCGATTATTAATCTCGTCGCAGTGGTCTCGTCCTAGGCCGGGAGAACTACGATGGATATGACGGCGCTTCTCCTCTCGCGAATTCAGTTCGCCTTCACCATCACGTTTCACATCATCTTTCCATCCTTCACGATCGGGCTGGCAGCCTGGCTCACCGTCCTGGAGGCCATGGGCCTTGCGACCGGCCGCCCGGTCTATCGCGTGATCTTCGAATTCTGGCTGAAGATATTCGGCATTGCATTCGGATTGGGTGTGGTATCCGGGATCGTGATGGCATTCCAGTTCGGCACCAACTGGAGCGTGCTGTCCAAAATGTCGGGGCCGATCCAGGGACCGCTCCTGATGTACGAGACCTTTTGGGCGTTCATGCTCGAGGCCAGTTTCTTCGGCGTCCTGATCTTTGGCCGCAGCCGCGTACCGCCATGGTTCTATCTATTTTCAACCGGGATGGTTGCGCTGGGGACCACGTTTTCGGCGTTCTTCATCATGGTCAACAACAGCTGGATGCAGGTGCCATCGGGCTACGTCATGGAAAACGGCGCCTTCGTTCCGAACGATTGGACCAAGATCCTCTTCAATTCGGTGGTCTGGTCGCGATTTCCCCACATGCTGCTCGCTGCCTACCTGACCGGTGCTTTCTGTGTTGCCGCGACCGGGGCATGGTACATTCTGCGGAAGGTATACCACGCCGAGTCCCGGATCATGCTGCGCATGGGCCTTGGTCTGGCGGCCGTGCTGATGCCGATCCAACTGCTGTTCGGACATCTGAACGGTGAGTATGTCAACACCTACCAGCCCTCGAAGATGGCGGCGATCGAGGGACGCTGGAATGACGAGAAGCCGGGCTCGGAAGTGCTGTTTGCCTGGCCTGATGTGGAGAACCGGCGCAACCTGTTCGCGATCACGTTGCCCCCGCCCTTCGGCAGCCTGATCGATTCCGACAGTTTCACGGCCGCGGAAACCGGGCTTAACAGTATCCCTCGGGAGAACTGGCCGCCGGTCGTCATTCCGTTCTTCACCTTCCGGATCATGGTGGGCTGCGGTCTGGTGATGCTGGGGCTCGCCTGGCTCGGCAGCTATCTGAGCTACAAGCACCGACTGGCGTACAATCGCCCGCTGCTTTGGGTGACTTTCCTGAGCTTTCCACTGCCCTTTGTTGCGATCATCACCGGCTGGTTCACCGCTGAGGTCGGCCGTCAGCCCTGGGTGGTCTTTGGAGTGTTGCGAACCGCGGATGCCATCACGCCATTCTTGACCACGACCGAGGCGACGATCTCGCTTGCCATCTTCTGTTCGGTTTACGCATTCATCTTCCTGTTTGGCACGTTTTACATCTACCGGCTCATTCGCACAGGTCCTCGTGGAAAGCTGTTCGATATCCCCCATCTTGCCGTTCCGAACCGGCCGATGTCTCTGGCCGATGAAGGACCAATTGACGAAACGAGCCACGTCGGCGCAGGAGAATAACCATGGTCATGTTCTGGGTCTCGCTTTTGGCCATCAGCATTCTGCTCTACGTGCTGCTCGATGGTGTTGACCTCGGCGTCGGACTACTGTTCGGACTGGCGAGCGGAGAAACCAGGCGCGGCGGCATGTTGAGCGCCGTCGCGCCGATCTGGGACGGCAACGAGACCTGGCTGGTGGTCACCGCGGTTATTCTGTGGGGAGCTTTCCCGATCGTCTATGCGACGTTGCTGTCGGCCTTCTATCTACCCCTCATTGTCATGCTGATGGGCCTGATTTTGCGCGGAGTGGCATTCGAGTTTCGTTACAAGACGCAGCGGCTGCGCTGGATCTGGGATCTGAGCTTTGCCGGCGGGTCGCTGATCGCGACCTTCATACAAGGGATGACGGTGGGTGCCCTGGTGGAAGGGTTGCCGTTCACGAACGGTGAATATTCCGGCGGTGCGGTCGGCTGGCTGACGCCGTTTGCCATCCTTTGCGGCATTGGCCTGTGCCTTGGCTACGCGCTTCTCGGTGCCTGCTGGCTGGTCAGAAAATGCGAGGGCGACGTTCGCGACGTAGCGCACCGTCAGATCCCGGTGCTTGCGGTGGGCGTACTGACGTTCCTCGTAGTTGTCTTTGGTTACGCGCTGGCCGAAAATCTTCCGATCCTGCATCGCTGGATCGACCGGCCTTATCTGTTCGTATTCCCGGCGTTCGGAGCGATGGCAGCTATCGTGCTCGCCCTCAGCATCGTCAAACACAACGACTACTTGCCGTTCTACATGGTCACGGTGATCTTTATGTCGGCGTTCGGCACGCTGGCGCTGTCCTTCTGGCCATACATGATCCCTTCCGTCTTCACCGTCCAGCAAGCCGCCTCGCCGCAATCCAGTCTCGTGTTCATGTTCTGGGGATGCGGGCTGATCGTCTTCCCGCTCATGCTCATCTACACCATCGTCAGCTACAGCGTCTTCCGAGGTAAGGTCAGGGAAACAACCGGATACGGACACCATTGAATTTCAGACAAAGAGCCGAGCGACTACGTGTCCACGCGGAGTGTTCCTCCGAGGTCGCAAATTCGAAATGAAGGCGCCGGCGAAGATCGGCGTCGCGAGAGAAGAGGATCGCGCATCGAGTGTGGTTGCGTGTAAGGCTTGATGCCATAACCGTTCTTGAAGGTAAGTAACTCACGCAACTTCGAAGTGAATGCGGGGGCGCCCAGGGAGAAACATCAAGGAGAGCGTCATGATCCTAATGAAGACCAGGGTTCTGGCCGGAGTGGCCGCTTGCATTGTTGTGTCCAGCTTCGCCTACGCACAGCAAGGGCCACGCGGGAAGTCGAGCTACATGCCGGTGGACATCATGGAACCCTTCTCAGCGATCCTCGCCAGGCTGTCCGCACAGAAGCCGGATGTCACGCGCGAGCACATGGCGCTTCTCAACGAGCGGTATGACCTGAGCGATCGGCCGGCGGCCGGCATCACCATGGACCGCACAAAACCGGTGCAGGAAGGAGTTCGCGTCAAGCTCCCGGCAGGAAAGACCTGGGAGGCTCTTGCGAATATGAGCCCGGAGCAGATTCGCGAGGAGAACGCGTTTCCCAAAGGATTCTATCCGTTACCCCATCCGAAGCATTCGGCAGGCGGCTTCGTGTTCCCGCACTTCCTGATCGACGAGATCAAGCGGCAGGAGGGACGCGATCTCACGCGTTTCGACGTCGAGTATGACATCCCCGACCACTTCTTGCCGGAGTTCCCGCCGCCGATGTATCTCAATCAGCGCACTGACCTCGGCGACGTTACGCAAGGCAAGCTCGTCACCATCGAGAATTATTACGAGCTGTTTAACGGCATTGTCCCTCCCAAGCAGTTGGAAGGGCTGCGGCTGCTCCTCACTGCGTTCCCGCAGCAGCAATTCAATCTGACCGAGGACCGCCGTTCCGAGCTGCCGAGCCGTGGCTCAGCGTGCTTTGACTGTCACTCGAACGGCCACACCAACAAGGCCACGCACCTGGCTCCCGATGCCCGTCCGGAAGAATCCCGTCATCGCGTCGTCACCCCGACGCTGCGCGGCGTGCAAATCCAGCGGCTGTTCGGCTCGCAGCGCGCGCTCAAGACCATCGAGGATTTCACCCAATTCGAACAGGCAGGAGCCTATTTCGACGGTGACCACGTGATCGCCGCCAAGAAGGGTCTGAACCCCCTCGATCGGATCAGCCAGGTCGGCTTGATGGCAGAGTTCCAGGAGGAACTGGGCTTCCCGCCGGCCCCGAAGCTTGACGTGTTCGGCAGGCTCGATCCGACCAAGGCCACGCAAGCCGAACTGCGCGGCCAGGAGGTCTTCTTCGGCAAGGGCCGGTGCAGTGCCTGCCACGCCGCGCCTTATTACACCGACGACCTGATGCATGATCTCAAGACCGAGCGCTTCTTCAAGCCGGAGATGATCAACGGCATGAGTGAAGTCGGTGACGGAGCCGTCAAGACCTTCCCGCTGCGCGGCATCAAGGATTCGCCGCCCTATATGCACGACGGGCGCCTGCTGACGCTCGATGATACGGTCGAGTTCTTCAATTTGGTGCTCGGCACGAAACTAACGAGCGACGAAAAGCGTGATCTGGTTGCGTTCCTTCGCACCCTCTGACCACCATCATCACTCGTCCTCTCATGACATTCTCCTTTGGGATGGGCGGGACTTTCCGCAACAGAAATAGTCGGACGCTGGCGTGTCCCAACAAGGCAATCGCCGACGTCGCGATAGACTGAAGATGAGGATCGCTATTCGCCTTCTCTACTAAATTCGCGTTCAGTCGTCCGAAATTGAAACGCCTGGTGAGACCAGGCATTACAAGTTCGTGGTCATCAGTTTTGCTTCGGATGATTCTGAACCGGCTTTGGCGACGGGCTATCAACCAACGGTGACTCCGCACTGCTTTTAGCTTTTAGCCTTGGCTTCTTGCGGAGCGAAGTTGGAGCAAAGCATCAAAAGTGCGCCGCACTGAGTGGTGTAGATGCGACTTTTATGTTCAGAATTCCTGTTACGCTATTTGGGCGAGCCGCTGGTAGCTATTCGCCGCCACGACGGTAGCGTGTCCTCTGCATGCGGACGAATTGGACACCGCTGCGGTCCTCGATCATTCGGCGGGCACCGGCTGTGCGCCGCTGGGAGCCGCTTGCTTCTTATGTCCGAACAGCCGGTTCTGCAGCTTGTCGAGATAGATGTAGACGACGGGCGTCGTGTAGAGGGTGAGGATCTGCGACACCGCGAGGCCGCCGACGATGGCGTAACCGAGCGGTTGGCGGATCTCCGAGCCAACCCCCGTACCCACCATCATCGGCACGGCGCCGAGCAGCGCCGCCATCGTCGTCATCAGAATTGGCCGGAAGCGCTTGATGCAGGCCTGATAGATCGATTCCTCCGTCGTGAGGCCTTCACTCTGTTCGGCTTGCATGGCGAAATCCACCAGCATGATGCCGTTCTTCTTGACGATGCCAATCAGCAGTATGAGGCCGACGATCGCGATCACGCTGAGATCGATATGCACCGCCATCAGCAGCAGGGCGCCGACGCCGGCTGAGGGGAGCGCAGAGATAATCGTGATCGGGTGGATCAGGCTCTCATAGAGCACGCCGAGGATGAGGTAGATAACGAACAACGCCGCGAGTATGAGGATCGACGTGCTCTTAGCTGGGCGCAGTGCGAAGGGTAGGAATTGTGCGTCGATGCTCATGTCAACTCCTCTTTCGCGGAAAGCCGGATGTCTTCTCCGCCCGAAGCTCGAGCGAACTACTGAAATGATAGGTGGGAGGCATCGCGGAGCCACTAAAATGGCGTTTAGGACACGAAATTCGAGTTCAATCGAGACGTGCGGAGCTTTGGGTCGAATCCAGCTGCCCGGACCCGATCTGATTTGATGCGAGATCGTCCATTTTGGACCCTCTAACCCAAGCTATCTCGTTACTTCGACCGCGCGCGCTGCTGTGAAAGCAACTGGATGCATCGGGCCGCTGGTCAGTCCGATTGCAGAAAACGATGGCGTGTTTTCTTGCGTGGTAGCTCAGGGAAGTTGTCTGTTTCAAATGGCTGGGCGGGATTCGAGAAAACTCGAAGAGGATGATTTTCCTGCTGAGGGCTTCCGCACCGTAATGAATCCTCGGAAACGGCGATAGTTCGCCGAGCCCGCTTGCAAAGAAGCTCTTTGAGGTGCCCGGACTGCAACTGACGCAGATCGGCGACCCGGGCGAGGGAGCTGTCACCCGGATATTGGGCGGACGCACCGTCTTTGACGACAGCGTTTCCCCAAGGATCGGGTATGGCGCGGCCTGGCATCGCAGCGCCGATCCTCGCGTCCGCGAGGATCGGCGTCGCAACTTAGCGCTCTTCGTCGTAATATGGATTCTGAAGCGCAGCATCCGGCACGGGGCTATAGTGAAGGTGCCAGCTGCCAAGGCGCTGACATTGGCCGACGCCGGCCATCAGCTGGCCGGCGTTCATCGCGGGCCCGTCGTCGGCAACAGCGTCGCCCGCGGGCGTTGTGCAGGAGCCCGGGCCACGGCCCGCCGCAAGGCTGGCGCCTGGTGTTACCAGTGGCAGGATCGCTGCAAGCGCGACTGCCGCACTCAGAGTTCTCAGATTTTTCATCGTTGCTCCATTTCTTCGGTTTGAAACCATCCCGCCGTCGGTCATCGACGCCGTTACATTCTGATGTAGGTTCGCAATCCGCCGGTACCTACTAAATTGTGTTTTAGAGAATGGCCTGTTTTGAATAGGCGAAGGCCTATTTCGACGGGCACCCGCGAATCGCATGATGGGCGTACGTTTCAAGCGTTTGTCAGATCCCGCCTCAACAACATGAAGGAATGGTGCTTGGTTGTAACGATGATGCCGCATCGTGCGGGATCAGGGGTTGATAGCTTGCCTGAAATGTCCAACTAAATTCGCGTTTATTGTTTTGGCGCCGCCTCAGCGAGGTCTTTGCAAGCATCGAGTTGAATTCGAATATTGTGTCTGTGAATTTTGAGTTAATCGTCGAAACATAACGTTGAGTGTTCGCGCGTCCGACTTAGAAAAATTAACAATATTGTTATTTGAGCGGGCGGCGGTCGTTCCCGATATTTATCGTATCAACTGTGTTGGTGAGCATTTATCCATCACGGAATATCTCACGGCTATCGTGCCGACGATAATGGAGAGCGCAATGAGGGAAGACGAAGTTGCGGGGGTCGGCGACTACGAGGGAGCGGCCGCGGGGTGGGGTGCCCTGAAAGCCGTGGCAGATGCCGTTCGCGGTCAGAAGGCCATTGTGAAAGAGACTCGCGGTCTTCTTACCATGAACCAGCCGCACGGGTTCGATTGCCCGGGCTGCGCCTGGCCCGATCCGAAGCATACGTCGTCGTTCGAGTTCTGCGAGAATGGAGCGAAAGCCGTCTCATGGGAAGCGACCGCCAAGCGAACGACACCGGAGTTCTTTGCGGCGCATACGGTCAGCGAACTCTGGAATTGGCCGGACTTCGACCTGGAGAATGAGGGTCGTCTCACGCACCCGATGGCCTACGACCGGGCAACGGATCGATACCTGCCCATTTCCTGGGACAAGGCGCTGGCGAAAATCGGCGCCGCGCTGCGTGGATTGCCACACCCCGATATGGCGGAGTTTTACACATCCGGCCGCGCCTCCAACGAGGCGGCTTTCCTCTATCAGGTGTTTGCGCGGGAATACGGAACCAACAACTTTCCCGACTGCTCGAACATGTGTCACGAGGCGACGAGCGTCGGCCTGCCGGAGTCGATCGGGGTTGGCAAGGGAACAGTGACTTTGGAGGATTTCCAGTATGCCGACGCGGTCTTTTGCATCGGACACAATCCCGGGACCAATCATCCGCGCATGCTGACGACGCTGCGCGAGGTCTCGAAGCGAGGCGTGCCGATCATCGTGTTAAACCCGCTTCGTGAGCGCGGGCTGGAGCGGTTTACGTCGCCGCAGCACCCCGTCGAGATGTTGACGCTGAATTCGACGCCGATCGCGTCAACCTACCATCTGGTGAAGGTCGGCGGGGACATCGCAGTGCTGAAGGGAATCATGAAGACCGTCGTGGCACTCGACGCGAAAAGTCTTGCGGAAGGAGGTCCCGGTGTCCTCGACCGCGAATTTATTGGGAGGCATACAACGGGCATCGATGAACTACTGGCTGACCTTGATGCAACCTCCTGGGTTGCGATTGAGCAGGCGTCGGGTCTGTCGCGCTCAGATATCGAGTTCGCGGGCGGTATCTACGCCAAGGCAGAGCGGGTCATCATCAATTACGGCATGGGGATCACCCAGCATCGCCACGGCACGGGCAATGTGCAGCAGATCGCCAATCTGTTGATGCTCCGCGGCAATATCGGTCGCAAGGGCGCCGGCATTTCTCCGCTGCGCGGCCACTCCAATGTGCAGGGAGATCGCACGGTCGGCATTACTGAGATTCCAAGTGATGCGCTTCTGAACGCAATAGGCCGCGTCTTCGGATTTGAACCGCCGCGCAACAAGGGCCACAACGCGCTCGAAGCGGTCGAGGCGATTCGGGACGGGCGCTCGAAGGCTCTGGTCTGTCTTGGCGGCAATCTTGCCGTTGCGATGTCCGACCCGGAAGTGACGTTCAAGGCGATGCGGAATCTCGATCTTGCGGTTCATATCGCCACCAAGCTAAATCGCTCCCATTTGCTGTTGGCGAAACAATCTTTCATTCTTCCCTGCCTGGGGCGGACCGAGATTGACACTCAGGCGAGCGGTCCCCAGTCGATTACCGTGGAAGATTCAATGTCGATGGTTCACGCTTCGCGCGGCGGACTGAAACCCGCGTCCGAGCATCTCAAGTCGGAACCAGCAATCATCGCGGAGATGGCGCGGGCAACGTTGCCGAACACGCGGGTCGGATGGGCGGAGCTGGTTTCAGATTATGGCAAGATCCGCGATTGCATCGAGGCGGTCTTTCCGGATTTTGCAGACTTCAATGCCCGGATCAAGCAGCCGGGTGGATTTCGGCTGCGCGTTGCTGCATCGGAGCGTGAGTGGCTGACACCGACGAAGAAGGCCAATTTTTTCGTATATTCCGGGCTCGATGAAGATCCGCGTGTCGCGAATCGTGAAGCTCTCACGCTCACAACAATCAGAAGTCATGATCAGTACAATACGACGATCTACGGCATGAATGATCGCTATCGTGGAGTTACGGGGCGCCGTGACGTCGTGTTCGTCAACGAACGCGATCTCTCCAGTCGCGGGCTGAAGCACGGCGATCTCGTCGATATGACGGTCGTACCCGATACTGTATCGAAGCCGGGGCAGCGGGTCATGCGCAATCTGACAGCGATCGCGTATGACATCGCGCAGGGCTCTGTCGCGGCGTACTATCCGGAGGCAAATGTCCTGGTTGCGCTCGATCAATACGACGTCAAATCCGGAACACCCTCTTACAAGTCGACTCCCGTTCTGATCTGCGCCGCGCAAAGCTAGATATAAAATGGATATGCGCGTGCGGCGAAGGGCGGCCGTCGTCGGTGCCGGCCAAGCAGCATACCGTATTCAATTGTGTGGGAAGCGTTTCGGATGAGTTGCGGGGTGAAAGAAGCGAGAAATTAGAGCATGAAATTGGCCATGCGGGAGCAGTTAAACTGTCGCATGGCGGGCGGCCGGCGGGGATCGAATCCCCTGCCAGCCTCCGAACCTGCAATGCGACCCGATCAGCACCGATCGCAGCGAGTTGCCTTTCGAAGGCCTGCTAAGCAGACATTGTCGCTGGCGCCCGTATTTTCGCGGCGCGCTTCCTGGCCGCCTTTCGCACTTTCTCAAACGCGCACGCTTCGATTTGGCGGACGCGTTCAAGCGACACGTTGAATTCCACCGCGAGATCTTCCAGCGTCGTTGGTTCGTTGGCCAAATGGCGGGCTTCGAAGATGCGACGTTCTCGGCCGGTTAGCACCTCGATTGCGCAGGCAAGCGCCTTATGCTGGTAGTGCCTTTCGTCCTGCTCGGCGACGATGGCTTCCGGCGAGGGGGACTGATCTACGAGGCAGTTCTGCCATTCTTCGGCGTCGTCTTCGTCCCGGATTTGTGCGTTGAGCGATGTATCACCGAGTATGCGGCGATCCATGTCAATAACTTCCCGATCCGTGACATCCAGGCTATTTGCAATCAGCGTTACTTGATCGGGACGCAGATCACGACCACCGTCCAGCGCAGATATTTTACGTTTGGCCGCGCCTAGCTTGAAGAAGAGCTTCTTCTGGTTTTTGGTAGTGCCGAGTTTTACAAGGGACCACGACCGCAGAATGTAGTCCTGTATCGAGGCCCTGATCCACCACACCGCGTAAGTGGCAAGGCGAAAGCCTCGTTCGGGCTCAAAGCGATTCACTGCCTGCATCAGGCCGACGTTGCCTTCGGAGATAATTTCCGAAGTGGGCAGACCGTAGCCGCGATAAGCCCTGGCAATTTTGGCGGCGAGACGCAGATGGCTCGTGACAAGCTGGTGTGCGGCATCATGGTCACCGCACTCGCGCCAACGCTTGGCGAGGTCGTACTCCTGGTCCCTTTCGAGTAACTCGAAACGGCGGATGTCGTGCAGATAACCGCTGTCGATGCTGTCCCTATTGAACGCAGTGTCGCGCGTAGCGGGACGAAATGCGAGCAGTGTGAATTCTGCATCGATGTTCATGTCAGCTCCTCTGTCGCAGAAAACCGGAGTCTTTCTTCCGCCCGAAGCTCGAGCGAATTACGAAATGATAGTCAGAGGACATTGGGGAGCCACTAAATTGGGCGTTTAGGTCATTAAATTCGGAGTGTGACCCTCGGGCGTGCGGGCGCCGCGCGCGTGCATCCCCTATTAGTTGCCTCATGCGCGGCCCCGCACGAGCCGGGCAAGGTGCCTCGTCCATCTCCGATGTCATGCTCCGGCGACTGAACGACACAAGCTGGCCAGGCCGGGTTTTGTGTCGGCGAGGATCGCATCGCTGTCGCCGACATTGGCCGGTCTCGGTGGCGAACTCTGCGAGAGCGGAGTCGCACTCAGAACGAAGCCCTCGCCACGGACGTTGCGAATCAAGGGCGCTTCGTTTGATCCGTCGACCTTGCGGCGCAGTCGGCCCAGATGAACATCGACAAGGTTCGTTTTAGGAACGAATTTATAATGCCATACCTCCTTCAAGAGGGTTGCCCGCGTCAGCAATGTGTCGCTTCGTTGCATCATGTACTTGAGCAACTGAAACTCGCGCGGCCGCAGATTGATACGACGGTCGCCACGCTTCGCAGTGCGATCGAGCAGATCGAGCTCGATCGGCCCCACGCGCAGCACCGTTTCATTGAGCTGAACAGGCAGCCGGGCCAAAGAGTCTCCGCTGGGCAACAATTCAACTATCGTGAGTGGCGTTTTGGAGGGGGCGTCAGTTCGCTGGCAAGACCCGCGCATTCGATCAATCATCTTCGCGAGTGTGTTTGAGAGCAGCGAATGAACATCGGCGCCCCGGGAGACGAGCTCCGATTGGACTTCCGCGGGTATTTCATGGACGTGGAAACGCACCAGAATGGGTAAGCCGTCGATATCGGCCAGAACCTCCGCCGTTTCATTCTGCAACCTCGGCGCCAGCCGCGTGTTCCGAACGGCACTACAATGCCCTCCCGATCTGGGTGATGAATTTTGCGAATGTATTGAGCCCGATCTCGGCTCCGAAACCCCCGAATCGGAATCGGCACCGATGAATGCCGTGTCGGTCCGATGGCGGGTATCAAGGCTGGTGTTATGAGTGCTCATCGCAACGTCCTTTCCCTTGACTTCGGATTGGTCTCCGATGGCCGAATTGGTTGATCGTTCAGCAGATCTCGTAGTCGAGTCCTTTTGCGCATAAGCGGCAAATCGAGGAGGGGGCCGTCATCCTAGACTAATCCTGATGCTCTTGACTGATTTGCAAGAAGCAGGATCGCAATATTGCAGCGATCGGCGTAGCAATCATGATTGCAGTAGGCGAGCCGCGTTCCGACTTCTCGGAGGTAACCCGCCCCGATCGGCTGATCGCACCTCACACACAAGGATCGTCGGCAGGGTGTCCTTCCATTCACCAGTACGAATCTCATGTCGCGTTTCCCAATTGTCGCTCTAGCTTGCTGCGAAATCCTGGACGTCGAGACATTGGCGCGTACTGCTTGCCGCAGCCGTTGTCAGGCGGCGGCTTGCTCGACGTAACCATTTGTAACCTCCCGACGGGTCCTGAAGCGTTCTGCGCACTTCGTTGAACAGAGTGCGGTTCGCCAGGAGTAACGTTCGGATTAAGCCACAGATCGCGCAACGCTTGGCCGCGCCGTTACGAACATATTGCGGAGTGCTGCACATTATTGCCTCCTCTGGACCTGGCGTGCGGAGTGGTTGGTGCCTGCCTCGTTTGCTGGCTCGTTGACCTGGATCGTAGACATGCCGTCACCTGCAACAGGCGCTTCCGATTGGCAGCGAGACTAAGCTGATGCCGAGCAAGCCTCAATGATACATGGGTAAGAGCCCGATATTGAAAGGGATCGGCAAACTATACGGAGGTTTCGGGTGCCTTTTTTCGATGGCTCGATTGACCGGCGCAATGAGTCGGCCCGCAATGCTGTCATTAGATGCCGAACGAAGCCGATAGTCGCGCCACGCTCTGCATTCACGTTCAATCAAGATAAATGGGGTCAGCTATTCCCACTGGGGCTTTTCTCCGGGGCGACCAAGACACCTGCCGACGGTACTCGAATCCACTCCCGCAGGTAGCAGGTGCGATGCTGCGCCGGCGCTCACCGTCTCAGGTGTCAGTTCTGCCGCGATGTGCTTCCAGCGCGTTGTCGAGGTATTTGATCAAGGTGGGTCCAGCAAAGGGCTTGCGCAGGAAGCAAATTGCTCCGGCCTTCAGCGCTCGGGCGCGAACGTTCTCATCGGGAAAGGCCGTAATGAAAATGAATCGCGCACGGTGACCCTGGGCGCGCATATGGATGAGCAGATCCAAACCGCTCATCGCCGGCATTTGCACATCCGTAACTATGCACGACGCGCCCTGCAGTTGAGGCGACCGTAAGAAGTCCTCGGCCGAGGCAAATGTATGGACGATATACCCGTGCGACGAGAGAAGGTTGTTCGTCGCAGCACGGACGGACGCATCATCGTCAATGACGGCAATGTCCAAAGGCCTTGACAAGACGAACCTTCCAATTGCGGGAACCAAACGCAGCGCTCGTGCCACACAGCTAAGATGAGGCAGCGAGACAAGATTGCAAAATATACATAGGTTTACAAACCAGAGGCCCTCGCACGCCGAATTCCGAGCGTCTCCGCTATTCTGATCAAATCGGCCAACGACCTCGCGCCCATTTTCTTCATAATATGACCGCGATAGATCTTCACGGTAATCTCAGCGAGTCCAATCTCGGCTGCTACCTGTTTGTTCATCAGGCCAGAAGTGACCAAGGCCAAAACGTCCCGCTCGCGGGCGGTCAGTGTCTCAAACAGGGCCTGGAGGTTCGCGGTGATCTTCTCAGCCTCGCGCCTCTTCCGATCCCGCTCAATTGCCGCTAACACGGCATCCAGCATGTCTTGATCGCGAAACGGTTTCGTGAGGAAATCGACCGCGCCGCTCTTCATGGCCCTGACGGTCATCGGGATATCCCCATGGCCAGTCATAAAGATGATTGGAATGTGAATGTTCGCTTTGGCTAGTTCGTTTTGAGCGTCCAAGCCGCTCAATCCGGGCAATCTGATGTCGAGGACCAGGCAGCTGGTAACGTCCGGAAGCTGTCTTTGCAGTATTTCTGGCGCCGAACCGAACGCCTTGACCTGTAATCCAACCGATTGAAAAAGATTGGTGAGCGCCCTGCGCATGGATTCGTCGTCGTCGATGACGAAGACAATCGGCTCATTGGCGCGCGCGGGTTCAGGCGATGATTTGATCTGGTAAATCACAACATATCCTCCCGATGCTAAGGCAGGACGAATTGGAACGTCGCACCGCGCCCCCTCATTGCCGGAAGCCGGCAATTGTCCCCGGTGAGCTTCCACGATCGAACGGGCAGACCGACAGTCCCCTGCCTATGCGGCTGTATTTGGTGGTGAACAGCCGATCTGCGTTCTCGGAGGAGATCCCTATGCCGCAATCCGTCACACCGACGAATACGCCGGCCCGTCGCCTCCTGGCCATGTTGGATCACAAGTTCGCGCCGCCGAACCGTGACGGATTCCGCCGCTTCAATACCGTTCATCGCCAAGTTGTTAATTACCTGCTGCAATTGGACCCGATCACCCAGGATCAGAGTAGCGTGTGTGCCAACTGCGTTCGCAAGGCCAGCTAACAGCTGATTAACTGAAGGTGCACCAGCTCGATGGTCTCCCGAACGACGCCTTTAACGTCCAGCAGCAACTTCTAAATGCCGGCCGTGTTTCCTGCGGCATGTGGGCTCACTGTTTCGATGGCGTTGATGATTAAACTAACCATAAGCCGTAGCAGTTGAACTCGATCGCCCTGAACCGGCGGCAAGTCCTTTGCCAGTTTCATCCGCACCCACAGCGTTGATCTCCAGGCGTCCCCTCCGTGGCGGCGCTTTCTTTGATCAGCGCATAGGTGCGGTTAACGATGTCGCCAGTGCGCATTCCGTCCTTGACGATACAAGCGAGCAACCGCCCGCGACTGCTTCCGCATCTGTCGGCTGGGCGAGGAGCAGCCGCAGAGCGGCTTCGGCGTTCATGACGACAGCACTGATAGGCTGGTTGATTTCGCCAATCGACGCCGATAGCTGCCTTAGGATCGGGACCCCGTTCGCGGACGCCAACTCGGTCTGAGGCATGGCCCACCTCCGAATTGAGGTAGTGTAGCAGCCGCCGGAGGGCTTTTCCTTAGGGCCGACCTTAAGAATTCTTAAATCGCGGCTGTCCCGGTGAGGTCGCCTGGCTGTGTCTCAAAGACTATACCTGTCGTCCATGCCCACCAACCGTGCGCTCGGATCGCGACTGGCGCGATGCTTGCGGTGCGTGGTTACCGTGGCTGGACGGTCCTGCTTTGGTCACGAGCTGTCGCTTTATTAGGCGGCAGGAGTATTGCGCGTGCCACAATGAAAGGCAAAATTTCAGCCGATCTAGTCCGCGAGGGCGGGATGTCTGAAGCAAGCGGAAATCTGGTCTATGCCTGCGATCAATGGGAGATCGACCTCAGCCGGCGCGAGCTGCGGTCGCGCGGGATTCCCGTGCCGCTCGGCGGCCGGGCCTTCGAGATCGTCACGGTCCTCGTAGAATCGGCCACCGAGCTCGTCACCAAGGACCATATGATGGAACGGGTGTGGCCGGGCGCGGTCGTCGGCGAAGGTACGCTCCACGTCCACATCTCAGCGGTCCGCAAGGCGCTAGGCCCTGATCGAGCCATGCTGAAGACGGTCTCCGGTCGCGGCTATCGCCTGCTCGGGAGCTGGACCACTCAGCAGCGGGAAGGGAGCGCCCCGCCGGTCTATTCACCTCTGACCCGTACATCCGGAGCGCCGCCGGCGAACAATTTTCCCGCGCTTATTAACCGCCTGATCGGTCGGGCCGCGGCTGCGCAGTTTGTGCGAGACCTCGTCTCTGCCTATCGGGTGGTGACCTTGACGGGCCCTGGTGGCATCGGGAAGACCTCGCTCGCCATCAAAGCCGTCCGTTACCTCCTGCCCGACTTTGAAGACGGGGGGTGGATCGTCGAACTGGCCTCGCTGTCCGACCCCGGCCTCGTCCCGTCTACGGTAGCCAGCACGCTCGGGCTGAAGCTCGCCGGCGAGATTTCGGCGGAGTCTGTCGCTCGCGCCGTTGGTGGAAGACATCTCGTGCTTGTGCTCGATAATTGCGAACACGTCATCGACGCGGTGGCGAACCTGGCCGAGACCTTCACGCGCTTGTGCCCGCGCACCACGATTGTGGCAACCAGCCGCGAAGTCCTGCGGATCGACGGCGAGTCCGTCTATCGCGTCCCGCCGCTCGACGTGCCCGCCCTCGGGCAAGCGGCGCCGGACTACATCATGCAATACAGCGCGGTGGAGCTGTTCGTCGCCAGGACAAAAGCGCTGAGCGCAGGCTTCTCGCCGCACGCCGAAGACCTCGGGTCGATTGCCACGATCTGTCGACACCTCGACGGCATACCGCTCGCTATCGAGTTCGCGGCGGCTCGCGCCGCTGTTCTCAGCGTTCAAGGGGTAGCCGCCGGCTTGCGCGATCGCTTCGCGCTGTTGACGGCCGGCCGCCGCACGGCGCTTCCGCGGCACCGGACACTGCGCGCGACGCTCGATTGGAGCCATGAGCTGCTGCCGGAAACAGAGCGGCGGTTGCTGCGGCGCCTGGCCGTCTTCCCCGGGGGATTCACCATCGATGCCGCCGCCGCCGTCATGAAGGATACCGGATTCGATGCATCAGCGGTGCTGGACGGCATCGCCAATCTCGTCGCAAAATCGTGGGTCGCGCTGGACAAATCGGGCGCCGGCGCCCGCTGGACTCTGCCGGAAACGATCCGTGCCTACGCGCTCGAGAAGCTTGTCGAGCACGCCGAGGCCGACGTCGCCGCGGGGCGCCAAGCATTCTATTTTCGCGATCTCGTCACGCCGCAGGCACGAGGCGCCAGATCGTCTTTATCGGATGAGGACTTGGCGCGCCGTGTTCGAGAGATCGACAACGTTCGCGCGGCGCTCGACTGGTCCTTCTCCTCAGCCGGAGACCCGGCGATTGGCGTCGACCTCACAGCCGCCTATGCGCCGGTCTGGCGACACCTGTCGCTGATGCGTGAATGCCGCGAACGCTGCGAACGCGCGCTGCTCAGTCTTGAACCGCGTGTGACCGCGAACAGATCGCTGCGAATGGAGCTGCAGATGGCCCTCGCGAGTGCGATCTTCGTCACTATGGGTCCCGCAGAACAGACAAAAACCCTCCTGACCGAGGCACTCGAAACCGCCGATGCGCTGAATGATCTCAATGCGCAGGCGGGGGGTCTGTCGACGCTGTTAGCCGTTTACTCTTTTCGCGGGGAATACGGTAGGGCGCAGATCGCGGCGGAACGGATCGAGCAAATTGCTCATCGTATTGACGACCCGTTACTCATCCGTTTCGCCTATCAGCAAATGGGCGCCATGCTAATCACGAGAGGCAGACCTCGCGAGGCCCAGCAATATTTGGAACGCGTTCTTCGATTTCCCGCGGTGCCGGGGGGGCGCCATAGCGCGATTTATTACGATTCGAACGACCATGCAGCGGCCCGGGCGATGTTGGCTCGGGCGCTTTGGATGCAGGGTTTCGCGGAACAGGCGCTCAATGAAGCTCACCTCAGCCTGAAAGAGCTGCAAGGCACAGATCACCAACTCCAGCTTTGTCGGATTCTGTATCACGGCATCTGCCGCATCGCGACGATGACAGGTGACGTCGCAACCGCCGATCGGGAGATCGCGCGTTTAATCGAGGCGGCCACCCGTTTGAACGCGCTCCTCTGGGCGACCGCGGGTCACTTCCTGAAAGGGAAGTTGCTGGTCGAACGGGGCGAGTTCGCGCAAGGCCTGCTGATATTGCGCGACGCCTTCGAGACGTGCGGCCGAACCGGGTGGCGCCTGTCGTATCCGGAGTTCAAGGGCGCTCTCGCGTTGGCGTTTGCCGGGACAGGGCTGCTCGACGAGGCTCTCGGCGCCTTGGACGACGCGATGGCGGCTGCCGGCGAGGACGGGCACGGGTGGTATGCCCCTGAGTTGCTCCGCATCAAAGGCGAAGTGCTGCTCCAGCAAGCCGCGGATCAGTCCGCCCTGGCGGCCGAAGATTGCTTTAACCAGGCGGCCCAAATGGCTCGCGAGCAGGGCGCTCTATTCTGGGAGCTGCGGGTCGCCCTCACCATTGCCCGTTTGAGGGTGAGTCAAGGTCGCCGCCACGAGGCGAGAGCACCGCTTGCATCGGTTTATGATCGGTTTACCGAAGGTTTTGCGACCGCGGATCTGCAGGCCGCCCGCACCATGCTTGAGGGGGTGCCGCCATAATGCAGGGCGTTGGGAGAATCGCCGTGAGGAACGTCAGAAAAGGCGCGTAAACTGCACCCGGTATTCGCTAGTACCTCGTCACAGTGATTATGACTGGTTGATTTTGAGCCAATCCAGGATGGGCAGGTCTTTCGGCGCAACGAGGATCTGGATGCTTCGGGCGACGCCGGGTTGACGCCGAATGAGGCCATTTCGTTCGAGCGTCACAATCATCTGGTGGACCGAGGGCGGGCTGACTTGAAAGTGGCGCTGGCACAAAAAAATGATCGACGGGGAGAGACATTCAGCCGCACGAGGTTGAACACTCTGGTGCCGCACCGCAGCCAACGCGCGGCAGCGCTGGATGACCCGAGCACCGTCCGCGCCAGCCATGCTGGCTCGGCGAGGAATCCCCGCCGAAGCCGTCGGGCGAAAGCCCAAACCGCGATCACGCGGCTCGGACGTAACCGTAACGCAAATTCGAGGGCTCCTTGGCGGCGAACTCATACTTGCTCTTCAAGGCGGCCAGCCGGTCCTCGGAAAAGGCCGGCATCCTGATATTTTCGGCGGCCTTGAGATTGATCCGGTACATGCGGGCTGCGTTGCCGCCGAAGATCAACTGCTTGACCGCGCTGTCGGCGCCACCGAGCGGAGCAAAACCATATTTCTTCTGCATATCCTCCGGGATTTCGAGCCGACGCAGCGCCTCTATCTGCCACTGGGGCGACCCGTACCAAACTGAGTCGGTGCCCCACAGGACATGATCGACCCCCATACCCTTGATCAGCGTGCCGACCAGAGCGGCGCAGAATTTGGGATGCGCCACGGCCGAGTTGGCAAACGACGTGCCAAGCTCCGCATAGACGTTAGTGACCCCGAACTTCTGCGGAATTTCCGCGAGATCGGTGGCCCACTGGATGCGGCCCGTGGACTCGAATTCGGCCCAGGCCTGATCGGGCAGCTCAAGGAATGGACGCAGCGCCGAGTGATAGATGACGAAGTTCATCTGCGGCCAGTCTTTGGCAGCCTTGCCGATGTCCCAGGCGGTCGCGTATTCCCATACGCCGGCGAAGGATTTCTCGTAATCGGGCGGCAGCAGACCCTTGTGGATACATAGCGTTGTAATCCCGGCTTTCACCGCCTTGTCGTAGAACGGATACATCACCTGCTCGTCGTCAAGCCGCCAGGGAAATTTCGACGGCGCGAGCGGGTCGCCGATCGTGTAGGACTTCCACGAATCCGGTTTGTAGACCGCGATCGCCTTGTCGACCTCATCCATCCAGCCTGGCTGCTTGGGTGTGATCACGCTGTGCGCCAGCAAGCGGCGTGAGCCCGCGAAGTCATTGATCATCTCGCGCGCCTTGGCGATCTGCTCGTTCGACAACAGCCACCAGCTCGGATCGTCGAACGGGGCGCCGCTCAGAAGCGCCATGGTGGTGTCGCTGTCGTAGTAGATCTCCTTCATGTAGTTCTGGAACTTGTAGCGGGCGAGCGACGACACGCCTTCCTGCTTCATCTGCGGATTCCAGTGCTGGCTGGCGAAGCTTGCGAGGTCCAGCAGCTCCGCGTGCTTGAAATCGTCGCGCACGAAGTGGGTTTGGACGTCGAAGACGAACTGCCCTGCGAGACTCTGCGCCCGCGCCAGCATCATTTCGGGCTCGTGGGCCTCGGCAGCCGTGACCTGGAAGACGTTGCCGTAGATCTCGTTCATGGCGAGGAAGGCGGCCGCCATACCGCAGCTCGTTTGCATGAACTGCCGGCGGTTCAAGCCGAGCTGTTTCCCGTTAAAGTCCGCCAACTCATTGATGCGCACTTCGACCTTCTTCTGGGTCGCGCTCTGCGAAGGCGGCAAATACTCGCCGTTCGATACAATCTGGGTCGGAATCGGCGTTGCGGCCGATGCCGCCTCGGCGCCTGCGACAAGGCGCTGTTCACGTTCACTGAGCCAACTACCCATCGTCGTCCTCCCTGTTTGCAGTGGTGATCGACCAGTCGACGGTCGTAACGGGAGGACGTTACACCCCGAATGTTCGCTATTGATAGGTAAAGGGACCTGTCGCGAACGTACGGCACGCGAGCGTGCGGCCAATCGATTTGCTCATCCGCAGCAACGCAGTCGCGGCTGGCCGGATTCAGCAGGTAACGTGAAAAAGTCCGATCTTTTTCGCACGCGAGTTGTTGAACGTATGAATCGCCCTGGCGGTGGGCTGCAACAGGACCGTGCAACCCTTTTTCGCAAAATACGCCTCAGCTTCCGGCGATAGATGCACATTGCCCATCTGGCCCGAGCCAAGAATTAGCTGCTCGCATCCGTTTTCAAAGACGAACTTCGCTTCGTCCTTCGAGAGCACATGCGAGGTGCCGTAGTACTTCTTCGACAGCTTTTTCTTCCGCTTGGCCACTTCGCCGGACAGACGAATGATCACGTCGTGTTCATAGGTCTTTCCGTCAATCGTGATGGTACCGAATGTCGTGCGTTCGATCTCCATGGCCTGACCTCTTCGTGATCTTGGCACGAGGCCCCGACTCAGCGTCGGCAGACGAGCCTGGCATCGATGTCAGGGCACCCTGCTTGTCGTCGCTCGATTCCCAGACCGCTCGCCCGTGTCGGCCAGCTTCGGCAGAGGCGGGCAACCGTGCCGTCGGTCCCGCGTCCAATCCCTTTCCCTCGGGATTGCTCCCTCCCGAGGTATGGCGGAGCCTACCATCCCGCAAGTGCGAGATCAGGCCGAAGTGTTATGGGGACGCTACAGCCCGGAATAGGCCACGAGCGCCGGTTCCCTGGAATGTCCGGTAACGGGCGCCCGAAACGGGCTTGCGAATGTCTGCTTAAGGTCATGAGAGCGGATCGTGCGCTCGCTAGGTCCTTGCTCCGGGCCCGATAACAACAAGCTGCCGTTCGGAATCAAGAATGACCCTTGTTCCGAACCGCTGACAATCCCCATCCAGCGTCTGCTGGATCCATTCAATGTCCCGCCACGATGGATTGGAGAGACGAAAGTTCTTGATCTGCAGGGGAACCAGTTTGAGCGCATGGAGGTTTCCGCTGGCCGGATTCAGGTCGGCGAAATACATCGACGCCAGGTCGTCACGGTAGCGCTCGTAACCACGGATCCCTTCATAGTCGTTCAGAAAATCACCGCAGCCATAGAGAATGAGACGATCTCGATAAATTTCGATCGCTCTCGGATGATGCGAAGAATGCCCGTGAACGATCGACACGCCTGCCTTGTCGATGAGGGCCCGGGCAAAAATCGTCTGCTCTTCCGGAATGTGATATCCCCAATTGGATCCCCAATGGATCGAAACGACGATGAGATCGCCCGGTCGCCTGAGCGCCATGACTTGGTCAGCGACCTCCAGCGCGCTCGCCTCGCACAGGTCAGGCAGCAAGTTGACGCCTGGAGCATCTGACGTCGCAGCCCACTCGAACGGGATGCCGCTCGATATCGATCCGAACGAAAAGATCAGGAGCCGCGCGTTGGCAAGGTTCAGCACAGCGGGTGCGCGCGCTTCGAGATCGGTGCGTCCTGCGCCCGTCGCTTTAACGTTGAGTTTCTGCAGTATAGTCAGTGTCTCAATTAGGCCGGCGCGGCCCCAATCGAGCACATGGTTGTTGGCCAACACACAACAATCGATCTTGGCGGCCGCCAGACATTCTGCATTCTCAGGGCTCATGCGGTAGTTGATGCCCTTGTTCGCCCGGTCATTGCTGCGGGTCACGGCCGTTTCGAGATTGATGATCCGCGCGTCCGGCTGCATGCGCTCCAATTGGCCCAGCGCGGCGCCCCAAACGTAGGACGACCCGTTGCGCTGCGGAATGGGCCCGTTCGCCTGCTCGGCGAGCAGCACGTAAGTCTCCGCCGTTCGCACGTGGCGTTCGTAAATCTCGGGGCTGCAGGGGTGCGCCAACACTTGGTCGATGCCGCGGCCGCACATGACATCTCCGCATAGAAAGAGCCGCACCGGTTTCCGGTCCCCAGCCGGCAAATGTCTTTCTTCGGGCATGAAATACCGCCTAGATCGTTGCGTCAGGCGTGAGATCCCCTGAACGCCGCCATCACCTCGGCCAGCATCTGCGCCTCGTCTCCCAGATAGCGCAGAGAGAAGTGAAGCGGCTCGACGCGGTGCACATTGGCTTCCCGCGCAATTTCCCCGGCAGCCGTGGTGTGGAAAACCTATTTGGGTAGCTTTCGACCCTATTCGGACATCCCGCGCGGAAACCTTCGTCAACCAGGCTCGAGCCCGTGCGTTTCGATTGTCGGTGCCGCGGCCGGTGCGGTGAGAAATATGATCAGCGCCGTGGCCGCGTCCGCCTCCTTCGCCGCAGTAGGAACTCCGCCGGAATATATGGTGATGTTTTGGATACCCGCCGGCAGGGGCCCAGATATTTGATGCCTTTCAGCGAAATGAGCTCGCTTATCTGCTGGAAGCCGATTCCGGCATCGCCGCGCGCAACCACCTCGCCAACGGGTTCACCGGGCTTCACTACTGCGGTCTTTAATTTGACTTGGTCGGCGATGCCCAACTTCTGGAACATGCTGACGATATAGATGCCGCTTGATCCTGCAGAGTATGCAACGGATTTCGCAGTTAGCACTGACTTCTTTACTGCGTCGGCCGAGCTGATGTCCGGCTCCGGCGTACCGACCTGTATAGCCACTCCAATGCCCATTTTTGCAAAATTTGCCCGGCTGTCGGGGACGAGCTTGCGTTGCTTGATCAACTCGTCAGTCCCGCTGTTGCCCAAGATGACCAAATCGGCGGCTTCTCCAGCCATAATGCGTTTCTGGACGGCAGGGGTGCTCGTCCACACCGCCGCGACGGTATGCCCGGGTGCCCTTTCGAACTGCGGCAGCAGTTCCAGATACGCATCCTTTAAGGCGGCAGCAGCAAGGAGTTTGATCTCGGCGCTCTGAGCCACCCCAGGTATGAACAGACTCGCTGCTACGGCGAATCAATCGCAGTGTCGATCTTCCGCACCATGTGATAATGTGGCAACGTCGGTGCTTTCCAACCAAGACTCTAGCGTGGCCCCGCAGACTTTACAGGATGCGTGACTGGTGTGCGGCACTAAGAACTTGGCATCGGTGCGTTTGTACTCAGCGCCGCAATTGCATCGGACAATTGTCGCCGTTCTCGGAATATGCGCCTACGGCACTCCGAAACAAGTGGAAACCCGACGCCACAATCAAACTGATCCACTACCGGCGTTTGGGTGCGAAGCCCCATGAATCATCCGCCAGTGGCGGATATCTCGGCATACAATGCCTTCAAAGGTTCCAAAGCCTCGATGCGGCGCGCGCGTCCCCCTCCGGCGTGAGCCTGCGGGCTTCGCCATGCCCTTCGTTCAGCCCGATAACGGCAGCAAGGATGTGTTCGTGCACATCTCCGCGGTCGACGGCACCGCCACGAACTGCGTGACAGTTGCGTGACAATAAGGATGCCAGGAAGCTGTCCCGGCGGTAAGGGCCGCCAGCAAAAGAACCTCAAGAGCTTCAAGCAGCACAAGCGCCGGCTGTAACGAACTCCTCGCCGCGCAAGACATCCCGATTATCGAAAAATCCGATGTGAGAGTCAGAAAGCGAACGGAAGCTCCGACGTTAGTCAGCCATATCTTTGGTCAGGCGGGCGCGAGGCGGTTATCCGCGGCAGCACCTGACCTGGTGGAAGTTGGGGAATGATTCTCGACTCCGTTTCTGCGATGCAGCATGTGCCCCGGGAGGTCCGGGACGCAATTCGGACTACTGTTGATTACAGTTTCGTTTGAAAGGATGAAAACCCGTGAATGATGCCAATATGAAAGTCGAAGTGAATGCCAATCCGCCGAATACGAACGGCCATGCTAACGAAAAGCACGGCTTTGACATGCCGCTTTTCGCAATGCCGGGGATCTTCCATGGGATCGCCGAGCAGAGCGTCGTGCGGGCAAGGGACAACTGCGAGAAGATAAAGGCTGCCTCGGGGGAGATAGCCGAAATTCTCCGAGAAACCTACACGACCAACGCAAAGGGCGCCGCAGACTACGGGGTCAAGGTAATCGAGATCTCGGGCGTCAACACCAACTCCGCTTTCGATTTTCTTACCAATCTCATGGACACGAAGTCGCTATCGGAAATCATACAGCTGTCAGCCACGCAGAGCCGCAAGAATTTCGAAGCCACGTCCGCGCAGAACAGGGAACTTTGGGAGCTCGCTCAGAAAGTCGCGACCGAGACGGCCGTGCCGATCAAGAGGAACTTCACCAGAGTCCTGCAGAAAGCCTCCTGAACCGAACTTTTGCAGGCCGCCGGGATCAGCTGGAACAAGCGCCTCCCGCGAGAAGAGGTGCAGTCCAGCCGATGGCGAAGGGGCACGTTGCTACGACACAAAAGCGAAACAGGGAGGATCAAGATGGGCATCGTTATGATCAAATGCCCTCAAACGGGACGCGAGATCCCGACAGGCATCAAAGCGGATCGGGAAAGGTTTCGATGCAGTGCGGTGTTCTTCGCGCGCACCTACTGCTCAATCTGCCAAGCCAATCACGAATGGTTCGCCAAGGAAGCCTGGGTTTACGAGCCGAGCTAGATAGCGGAGACGATGTGCTGAGGGTCGGCCTTTAGTCAATTGCGTCAATGACCTCTTGCCCGTGGGCCAGTCGCCCCGTGGGTTTGCGTGTTCCGCTGCGCTTCATCCACCTTGGCCAACAGGGGATCTCGAGCGCGCGGAGTTTCGTGCACCGGCGGGGCGTGAATGCGAGGCTTCATTTCTTCAGGCGAAACAATACGATCGATTCTACGGCGTATGACCTCGTAGCACTCGCATGCCACTGCTTCGAGCCGCGGTCTGTCAATCTCGATCAAGCCGCGCCGATTAGATCGGATAGCCCGCGACGTCCGAAGCTTGTGCACAACATGCGTCACCGTCGTTCGTCGTACGCCAAGCAGCTCCGAAAGTGCCTCTTGCGTCAGCGGTAGGGAGTCACCGTCAACTCGATCGTGGATATGGAGCAACCACCGGGCCATGCGGGCCTCGGCGGAATGCAGCGCATTGCAGGCGGCCACGTGCTGGAATTGCGCCAGCAGCGCCCTGGTGTGGATCTGGACCGCATGTCTGATGGCGCCACTGTGGCGGAGAGCCGCATGAAATCGCGCTGGAGAAATTTGCAATGTGGTCCCGGCCACGCGTACGACCGCCGTCATCGGAGAGCGGGAGGGTCCCAGCGCGGATAAGATGCCCACGGCTCCCTCATTCCCGACCACCGCGGTTGCGACCGTTTGTCCGTTCGGCATGTCCATGATGAACGCGATCGTCCCGCTGCGGGGAAAGTAGATCTGTTCAATTGGATCTCCCGATCGCACCAGCACGGCGTCGCGTTCAAGCGATACTTTCCGGAGGTAAGGAGCAAGCAAATCGAGGTCTGCCGGCGGCAACGCAGCTAACAGTCGATTGCCAACCCTGGTCCTGTGCTCCATCACGGGAAAGCTCCTTCCCTCGACGGACGCGCGGTTCGCTGCAGAAGATTTCCTGCCTGGCGCCAGGCTGCGTGCGGAAACCTTTGACGCCTGATACCAAAACCCGCCGCGCCGCATAAAGTTCCAATGGATAGATTTTGGCAGGTTGGATATCAGCCGCCCGCGCCAGATAACCTCGGCGGCTGGGCCCCGTTGGGCTGTCGGTCTCGGGCCGGACGATCCTAACGACGATATCGAACCGAATAGAGATGCCATAAAGGGCGGACGGCGGACACAAGGCCTAGCCAAGTTACTTCACGGCCAGCCCGCTCGCGTGAGCGCGCACCAGCCCTCTCTCTGGTCAAAAAAGGCCCCTAGTCTAAAAACTCACCAATAGGCCAAACTACGGCGAGCGCCCGCCCGGATAGGCCTAATGTCCAAAAACGGACTTCTCGGGAATGTCGGCTTTTTGGCGCAAATCGGACCTACGCGTCCGCCGTCAAAGGCCGTTGTCGGCTCTTGCGCCGGCTCTCACGCAAGGAGTGCGGCTATGCCTTGTTCAAAGCCTGCGCGATGTCCGCGATCAGATCAGGCGGGTGTTCGATGCCGATCGACAGCCGGATCGTGGAGTCGAGAACGCCTATTTTTTGGCGGATGTCAGCCGGAACGCCGGAGTGGGTCATGCTTGCGGGCAGGCTGGCAAGCGATTCGGTGCCGCCCAGGCTCACCGCCAGCTTGAAGATTTGCAGCGCGTTCAAGAATTTGAATGCGGCGGCTTGGCCGCCGACAATGTCGAAGGAGAACGTGGAGCCAGCGCCGGTGCATTGCCTCGCGAACAGACGGCCGGCGGGGGAGGCCTCTTCGTGGTGGCCAAGGTAGTGGACTTTCGCGACCTTGGCGTGGTCGCGCAGGTAATCCGCCACGAGCCGCGCGTTTCTGTCAGCTTTTTCCATGCGGATGCTCAGTGTTTCGAGCGACCGGCTGATCATCCAGCAGGAATGGGGGTCCAGTTGGGTGCCGATGGCGCCTCGCAACGCCTTGATGTCTTTCATGAGGGCTCTTGAGCCGAGCGCAGCGCCCGCGATCAGGTCGGAATGACCGCCGATATATTTGGTTAGCGAGTACAACGAAAGATCCGCGCCGTGTTCGATCGGCCGCTGAAACACCGGCCCCAGTAGCGTATTGTCGCAGGCGACGATCGGCGCGTGCCCCTGAGCCTGGCCGATGATCTCAGCAACGCGGCGGACCATCGCGATATCAACCAGGCCGTTGGTGGGATTTGCCGGGGTTTCGATGAAAATCATCGCTACCCGGCCTTTTCGCAGGGCGTCCCCCGCCGCCAGCCTGACTGCGGCTTCGTCGATGCCGTCGGCAAAGCCCACCGCTCCGATGGAGAGGCCCGCAAGCGTCTTTGCAAACAGAGTTTCCGTCCCGCCATAGAGCGGTTGAGAGTGCAGAATGACGTCGCCAGGGCGGGCGAACGCGAGGATCGTGGTCGCAATCGCCGCCATGCCGGACGAGAACAGTGCGCATTTCTCGGTGCGCTCGTAGACAGAGAGCCTGTCCTCGACGATCTCGCTGTTGGGATGATTGAACCGCGAATAAACCAGGCCCGCACCCATCCCCTCGGGAGGCTCGCGCCGACCGGAGACGAAATCGAAGAAGTCCTGTCCGTCTTCGGCGGTCCTGAAGACGAAGGTCGAGGTCAGAAAGACCGGTGGTTTGACGGCTCCTTCCGACAGTTGTGGATCGTAGCCGTAGTTCAGCATGAGCGTTTCGGGATGCAGCATGTGGTTGCCGATATGGGTCTTCGACGGGAAAGGTTTCACCATGGCCTGCCTCGCTGTCTGGATTCGGAACGTCGCCCTACGTTTTGCAGCCTTCCGCAATGACCACGCGGTCAGCAGCGATTGATGCGACGGCATCCAACGGCTCCAGTCAAGGTTGCCAGGATCAGCGTACCCAACATCCGAGACTGATTTCAGTTCACCGAGGCGGATTTCGCGGCGCTCATCCTTGGGGGGATCGGCGTCCAAAATTGACCCCCTATAGGTTGGCCTGTTGCGCTGCCTGCTTTCGAACGAAGCAGGTGGTGGGGGATGCTGGTCGTGGAGACGATTGCGCGGATTCGGCGCGAGCACTTTATCAAGGGCAAGACGATCAAAGAAATCGCCCGGGACCTGAAGGTGTCGCGGAACACGGTCCGCAAGGTTCTGCGGTCAGGCGAGACATCCTTCGAGTACGATCGGGAAGTCCAGCCGCGACCAAAGCTGGGCGGGTGGACGGCAGATCTCGACGAACTGCTGGCTGGGAATGCGTCAAAGGCTGCTCGTGAGCAGCTGACGTTGATCCGCATCTTTGAAGAGTTACGCGGGCGCGGCTATGACGGTGGCTACGATGCCGTGCGTCGCTACGCCCGGCGCTGGGGCAAGGAGCGCGGACAATCAACGGCTGCGGCCTACGTCCCATTGAGCTTTGCGCCAGGTGAAGCCTACCAGTTCGACTGGAGCCACGAGGTTGTTCTGCTGAATGGCGTAACGGTGATTGTGAAGGCCGCCCATGTCCGGCTCTGTCACAGTCGCATGCTGTTCGTGCGAGCTTATCCGCGCGAGACGCAGGAGATGGTGTTCGACGCCCACGACCGGGCGTTTGCTCTGTTCAAGGGCACCTGCGGGCGCGGCATCTACGACAACATGAAGACCGCGGTGGAGACGATCTTCGTGGGCAAGAATCGCCACTACAATCGTCGATTCCAGCAGATGTGCAGCCACTACCTCGTCGATCCCGTCGCCTGCACGCCGGCATCCGGCTGGGAGAAGGGGCAGGTCGAGAACCAGGTCGGGCTGGTCCGTGAACGCTTCTTCACGCCGCGGTTGCGGTTCAAAAACTATGACGAGTAGAACGCATGGCTGCTGGATAAATGCATCGCCTACGCCAAGGCGCATCGCCATCCAGAACTGACCGAGCAGACAATCTGGGATGTGTTCGAGGCGGAACGGCCAAAGCTCGTTCCCTATGCCGGCCGGTTCGACGGATTCCGCGCGGTGCCGGCGTCGGTCTCAAAGACCTGCCTGGTCCGCTACGACAACAATAAATACTCGGTGGCGGCAAGCGCGGTCGGACGGCCCGTCGAGGTTCACGCCTATGCCGATCGCATCGTGATCCGCCAGGACGGTCGGATCGTCGCTGAGCATCCTCGCTCGTTCGGCCGTGGCGAGACGGTCTATGACCCCTGGCATTACGTACCCGTGCTGGCCCGCAAGCCCGGCGCCTTGCGTAATGGCGCGCCCTTCAAGGACTGGGTGCTGCCGGCCGCGATGGAACGTGTGCGGCGCAAGCTCGCCGGCGTCGACGACGGCAATCGACAAATGGTCGACATCCTCAACGCTGTACTGACCGACGGCTTGCCCGCAGTCAAGGCTGCCTGCTCCGAGGCAATCGCCCACGGCGTTCATTCCGCCGACGTCGTCCTCAACATTCTGGCCCGCCAGCGTGATCCCGGCCCACCGGCCACGATCCTCACCCCAGCCGCCCTGACGCTGCGACACGCGCCGATTGCCGATTGTGCCCGTTACGACAACCTCCGGAGAACCATCTGATGGAACGCACTCAACTCTTCGATCTCATGGGCGAGCTCAAGCTCTACGGCATGAAGGCCGCTTACGATGAGATCATGGCCACCGCCGTCAAGCGCCAGCATGAACCGCAGCGCATCGTCGGCGATCTGCTCAACGCCGAGATCAGCGAGAAACAGGCGCGCTCGATCAAATACCAGCTCACCATCGCCAAGCTGCCACTCGCCAAGGATATCGACGACTTCCGGTTCGAAGGCACGCCGATCAACCAGACGCTCGTCAACGACCTCGCCGGCGGTGGCTTCATAGCCCAGCAGCGCAATGCCGTGCTGGTCGGCGGGACCGGCACCGGTAAAACCCACCTTGCCATCGCCATTGCCCGCAGCTGCATTCGGTCAGGTGCCCGTGGTCGGTTCTACAACGTCGTCGACCTCGTCAACCGGCTTGAGACCGAGACCCGCAACGGGCACCAAGGCGGGCTTGCCGAGCATTTGACGCGGATGGATCTCATCGTCCTCGACGAACTCGGCTATTTGCCCTTCGCCCAGGCCGGCGGACAGCTCCTGTTCCACCTCGTCAGCAAGCTGTACGAGCGCACGTCCATCATCGTCACCACGAACCTCGCCTTCGGCGAGTGGCCCAGCGTGTTCGGCGACGCCAAGATGACGACCGCGTTGCTCGACCGCCTTACACATCACTGCGACATCGTCGAAACCGGGAATGAAAGCTGGCGATTCAAAAGCCGCGACGATGAGCAAACAACCCGCGCTCGCCCCGTCTCCGCAACCCCGACCAGCTCCGACGGCGCGAGCGCTGCCGTCAAGACCCGCCGCTCAAGGGGGTCAAAATTGGACGCCGATCAGGGGTCAATTTTGGACGCCGATTGACAAACCGCGGCGCCGCCATGGACGTCGGAGGTTGGCTGCGGAGGCTTGGCCTCGAACAATATGAGGCGGCATTCCGCGAGAATGAGATCGACGGCGCAGTCCTGCCGAGTTTGACGGCAGAGGACCTGAAGGGATCTAACGGGTGTGACGTATGGGGACGCGTCCTATTCCAACGGGTCGCGCGAAATTCTCGATCAACGAGTCGCAACTCTAGAAAAGTGCAGTGATTGCAAAGATAAAGGGCTGCCAAACGGCTTGATCAAATAACCGTCAGCGTAATCTTGAACTGGAGTTTAATGGGGCTGGCTCGTTAGCACCTTACATCTAAATCCAGCCGAGCATTCGGATGGTCCCAATACGAAAGCTCGCTTCGAATCACGTCGGGTGTGCCGTTCAGAAACGACGAACTCCTGACGCGCAGGCTTCACCAGATTTAAGTTCAAAAAAGGTATCGATCAGCGCATCAGGGTTGGACCCTTGATAAATCCGGATCTGTCGACATCGGACGCAGAGTGTTGGATTCCCGCGCCGCAGCGATGATCGCAGGCTCTGGGAGCCGGATGGGCGGAACTGCCTGGTAGTGCTCCCATCCGCCACCGAGCGCCTTGTAGAGCGCAACCAGCTGAACGCCTGCAATCCGCCGGGAGATCTCGTATTGGGCTTCGATTTCAAACCGCTGTCGCTCGGCATCGAGGACGTTGAGGAAGTCTGTGAGACCTCTCTCGTAGCGGTCGGTCGAAAGCCTGACTGCGTCAAGCGCGGCACTGCGGGCGCGGGAAAGGCTGTTCAAGCGACTCTGTTCGGCGTTGTAACCGGCAATCGCCTGGTCTACCTGCTGCACGGCACCCAGCACATTCGCCTTGTATCGAAGCAGCGCTTCGCGGGCCCGATAGTCAGCCACCTCGATACGCGCATCCAGAGTCCCGAAGTCCAGCACCGGCCAGTAGAGCGCCGGACCAATCCCGCCGATGAACGTAATGGATGTTCCGGTAGCAGCAAGCGGACCGCCCTGGCCGCCTATGGCAGTTGTCACAGCCACGCGCGGAAAAAGATCGGCGATCGCAGATCCCATGCGGGCTGTCGCGGCCCCCACCTCGAATTCCGCTTGCTGGATGTCCGCACGTCGCTGCAACAGACTGACCGGCAGACCGATCGGAACCTTGGTCGGAAAACGCGGAGCGGGTCCATCCGCTCTCAGTACCAACGTCTCCGGATACTGTCCGAGCAAGGCGGCGATGACGTACCGGCTGGACTGGACCTGACCCGCGAGCGGCCCGAGGCCGGCCTCGAAGGTGGCCAGCTGGCGTTGCGCCAGCGTCACATCGAGCTCGTTGGTGAGTCCCTGGTTGAAGCGGTCCTGCACGAACTGGAGACGCCGCCGGGCGGATTCGATGTTGCTGCGCGTTACGGCGATCTGCGCCTGAAAACCTCGCAGCTCGATGTACGCGCGAGCTACGTCGGCGATGACCGACACGAGCACCGCGTCGCGGGCCTTCGCGGCAGCCAGCGCATCCAAATGGGAGGCTTCGATCTCGCGACGCAGCTTGCCAAAGATATCAAGCTCCCACGCCGCGTCGAAACCGCCGGCTTCGTTTATGTGATTAAAGCCGGTCGTGTTGGCCGCACTATGCAGCGTGTCCGAGATGCGCGCGCGCGTATTGTCCGTACCGGTTCCAACAGCAGCGCCCGCTGACAATTCGCCGTTCGGAAGCGCCGCGCCAATCGCGACGAATTGCTGCGCGCGTGCTTGTTGCAGTCGCGCAAGCGTGATTGCGATTTCCGGATTGGCCGCGATTGACCGCTCGACAAGCGAAACAAGTTGAGGGTCCCGGAAGGAGCGCCACCATTGCGCGAGATTGACGCTTGCCACGAGCTCGGAAGCCGGGACAGTCTCGCTGGTGTTCATCCTGGCGATGTAGCTTTTCGGAAGCCCCGCTTTGGGAAGGTTGAAATCAGGGCCGACCGAGCAGGACGACAAACCTGTGGCTCCTAAGCAAGCAATCAAACTTCCAAGTACCCGCTCAGAAAGACGTGATCCCATGCTGCCCCCCGCCTCTATCAGCCTTTTGACAACTTCAGCCTGATTTCCCCTCGGCGCCTTCACATCGTGGTCTTATTCATGATTTTCCCGCAAGCCAAACGCCGACGTCGTGCGCATCAACGTTCCTCCCAAAGGCGATTTGGCTGTCAGGGTTCAGTTCTACGCTCACGCCTTCCTTGAGACCGGACTCGATCTGCACATCCCCATCGTCGGCGCCGATCCTGGCGTCTAGTGCACGTCGTGCAAGGCTCGAACCATATGAAACTGTATGACGTGTCGAAATCCCGGGCGTGGCGGACATTGCTTTGGGACACGGACATGGTCCGCGCCTCCGTCATCAAAAACGGAAGCGCACTCCAACCGTGGGATCGATGTTGCTGTGCTGGAAGAAGCCGAAGCCCAACCCGCCATGCACCTGGTTGAACATCATGCCGAAATAGAGATCCCACTTTGGTGCAAATCTCCAATCCACTGCGGCAGAAATCGCATCATACGTCCCGGCGCATTGCGCATGCGAGCTGTCGGAGCAGAAGAGGAGCCCTCCAATCGGGGTGCCGAACCACGAATTCTGGATGTAATGGTAATAGGCGCCGATCACATCCAAGTCACCCGTGACGGCGTATTTCGCGCCGGTCCACATGATCTGTAAGACTCTGTTACCAAGGCCGTTCACGCCAAAGGCCGCATTGTTGATATTCGTGTTGTTGAACCCCGCGCAGCCCAGGCAAAGAAAGTTTCCCGCGATATCCGTGAAGGCGGTCTGCGGATCGCTGGGCGCCGTAAATCGAAAGTATTCGTAACCGGCGTACAGCTTCAGCGGCCCGGTCGTGTATTTCGCAGCGAACATCGCCGCGGTATTGTCCGAGATCGTCGCGGTGAGCGTCTGGGGCAGGAACGGAGGAATCGGCATCCCAAAGGCGTTATTGCTTCCCGGCGCAAGCGCGAGCGCCACGGAATCCGTGACATGGCTGTAGATGACGTCAACCGAGAGCATATCCTTGCCCCATGTCGGGAAATCGGCACCTACGCCGAACTGGTAGGCTCCATTGGAGGCATTGTTTTGGCCGTAGCCACCGAACTGCCACAGCGCCGCTGCCCGGAAGTGGTCGAGGAAGTTGATCCGATATTTCAGCGACGTTGTGTTTCTGCAGTTTTGGGTATTGCCGCCGCCGCAGGTGATCCCCTGAAAGCCGATCGGCGAGAAGGCGTAGGAGGCGCCGAATGGATCGTAGTCGAAGACGGCATCCAGTGTCAGCGAGTTCTGTCGGAAAACAGTCAGTGTGCCATAGGTCGGAGAACTGACGCCGACGTAACCTTGGCCGTCGTAAAACTGGCCCGCCCGGCTGGAGTCGGAGTAGGAGTCTTGCAGATTTTGGGGAACGCCGTTCATCGCGGCAATTGATCCCGGTCCATTCGAGAGGCGCAGGGAGTAGGGGTCGAAGCCGGCATCGAGATCAAATACGACAGAAAAGTCCCCGCCGATCGGTTCGTTTCCCTTGATCCCAATGAATGAATTGCTCATCGCGTTGGCTGCACGGGTCCACATTGATCCCTGGTTCTGTTTCTGGATCAGGTATGAGGAGGTGACAGCGGATATTGAGTCAAAAGGCGCGCCGTGGCTTTGCCAGCCAAACCCCATGTCCACAGCGCCGAAGAGCGTGATGCCGTGCCAGGTCAGCTGGCAGTTGGTCGTGATGAAATCCGCGGGGTCGGCGCATGGTTGCGGCGCGGCTGTCGACAGCGTCGTGGCTGGCGATACCTTTGTCGGCAAGTCGTCAGCGGCCCATGCATCCGCGGCGTATGAGGCGCCAAGAGTTGCGAGGAGGAACGCTGCGCAAATAGTAAACTTTGCCATGAGGAAGCTCCCGACGATCAGGACTACGCTCATGCGCCAAGCTTGCTCTTTGGCTGCGTGCGCCGCAACAGCTTGCCTCACTCTTAGGCGCGGCTTGTGCAAAAAAATCTTTGCCTGTGGCTCTATCGCCACACGCCGTAGGGCGGTCCCATGCTTCAGCGACTCCTAGTCAAGGCCGAAGCGATGCGACCGAGACGAGATGTGTTGGCGGCGTCGGCCATGGGCGCGCCGCCATGACGTGTCGGCAGCGAAGGCTGGTTCCCTTGGCAATCCGGACCAGCCCGCCGAAGGAGCGAGCGGCACATCGCGCCTGCGTAAACGAAAACGCGCCCGGTGCGGGGGTCGAAGCTCCGCGCGCGCAGCAGTTGGGATTAAACGACAATTTAATGGCGGCGCTCCCAGGAGCTACTTACATGTCAGCCATGCAAGCGATGCACAAGCCAATCTCAATCACACTCATGGAGTGACGAACGATGTTCACCTCACGTAGAAGCTTACTCGCCGGCGTTGGCGGCGTTTCTCTTGGAGCCGCCGTAAATGCTCTCCAACCGCGTCAGGCAAGTGCCGGCGAGGCCGCCTTGCCGGTCGCGGCTGAGGGGGGAGAGGAGCTTACTGCTGTGGCCGTGAACGACGCGCTGGAGGGAGCCTATGGTCGGCACGAAGGCAAAAGACGAAATCACACGAAGGGATTAGGTGCCGTCGGCTACTTCGTCGGGACCAAGGAGGCTGCAGAGCTCTCGCGGTCGGGGCTGTTTGCAGGGGACAGGATCGAGGTGATCGCCAGGTTCTCGACCGCCGGTGGCGATCCGAAAGCATCCGATTCCGAGCGCAGCCCGCGTGGGATGGGGCTGGAATTTCGGCTCAAGGGCGGAGCCTTGCATCATATGACGATGATTCACACCCCGATGTTCTTCGCAAGGACGCCGTCCACCTTTCTCGACAAGTTCCTGGCGCTCGCCAAGGACGTGCACACAGGCAAAGCCGATCCCGGCAAGTTGGCTGCCTTCATGAAACAGCATCCCGACCAGGCCGCGCAGTTTCATTTCCTGGAGACCAACAATCCTCCTGCGAGCTACGCCAATTCTGCTTTCTACGGGATACATACCTTCCGCTTCATCGACCACAATGCACGGCCAACGAACGTGCGCTGGCGCTTCATGCCGGAAGACGGCGAGAAGACGCTGACGGACGCACAATTGGCGCAGAAGCCGCATGATTTTCTCGATGATGCCTTTCGAGAGCGCTTGAAGGAAGGCCCCATTCATTGGCACATGATTGTGACGATCGGCGAACCCGGCGATCCGGAAGACGATCCGACAATTCTCTGGCCTTCAGGGAGGCGTGAAATCAGGGCAGGCACGTTGACGCTGATCTCCTCGTCGCCGGATCAGGAATCGGGAGCCTACACCATCAATTTCGATCCCATGCTGATGGCCGATGGTGTCGAGCCAACCAATGATCCGATCCTGAGCTTCCGCTCCTCCTCCTATGCGATCTCGCATTCAAGAAGGCTCACCGAGGTATCCAGCAAAAGCGCAACAGATTGAGCGCAAGCTCACTAGGTAGCAGAGGGTGACCGACAGCCAGCTCAGCGAGCTGTCCCTGTCGGAAACCTAATCCGCTAGCATCGCCAACTTGTTGTGGGGAGCGCCGAGAATCCATGGAGAGCTTCTCAAGCTCGGCATCGAAATGTTTCAAGTGCATCCGCAACGATGTCCTCGATTGCGGCGTTCGCGGCTCTGGTGAATCAAGAGCTTCCTAATGTCTAACAGAGCAATGAAAATCGCTGTTGCATTGTCCATAGTCTTGACCCCTCCTGCCGCCTCATTTGCGCGAGGGGGAGGAGGACACGGGGGCGGATACGGGGGATTTGCGCGCCTCGGGGGATTTGGGCGCCTCGCAGGTTCGGCGGGAACGGGAAATGTGCCGATCAGTGGTATTCCGCGCGGCCCTGCGAACGCCGGTGGATTGAATAACGCGACGGTCGATCCCAGCGGGTATGGCGACGCTTCGAGGATGGGTACTCTACCGCAGCCGAACATAGCCGCTCCGACGCAGCCGGGTGGCTCGCGAAATCCGGCCGCACCTCTGTCGATGAACTTAAACCAGCAACCGCTGCCGGAGGCACTGGGGGGAGGGGGTCGCCAGCCGCGCGCCGATCAAGTGCCTTCGGAGCAAAGCCTGATGGATCCGAACGGTCCATACAATCGGGAGCTTAGTCGGGAGAACGCGGCGGTTGACCGCATGCTCAACATTTGTCGCGGTTGCTGACCTCATGACCGTTGAACTCACGTAACGCATAACGAACCTACATCGCATTCTGGACCACGTGTACGCAGCTCAGAGAATAAAGATGCTGATCCACCTGCCGATCATTATTCTGACTTCCCTGCACCCCACGCCTATCGCGGATACCGTGCCGAAATTCGAAATCGCGCGGGAGTGCCAGTTCGAAGGCGGCTTGAAGGAGGACCTGAATAGGTGCATGACCGATGAGACGCAAGCGCGCGAGCAACTTCAAACGAAATGGACACAATATACTCCCAGCGAAAAAAAACGGTGTAACCAGGTAGCCGACACGAGCGGCATTTCGAGTTATGTCGAATTGCAGGTCTGTCTCGAAATGGAGAGAGATGTGAAGCAGGAGGAGGTTGGGAAGATGTGAAGGTCGCGTTGCCAGGTAGTGCGTGGCCTGCACGGTTCACGGACCGAAGGCGCTACTCGCAGATCCAACTAGGCGACTTTAGAACAGAATTGTCTCGGCGTGTTACGTACCGACATCAGAACCGTGCCGGGTCGCCGACGTGGTGATCGAATAAGCGAGCGGATATTCGCTTCTGTGCACCGACGAACACTGAAATGTCTGCTTATCGGGCGAGACCGGAAGTGATCGACGGGCAGTCGGAATGACGCGAATCGTTGGTTGCAGAGGACTGGGGCAATGTATGGCCGGTTACGGCCTTGAAAGCAGGTCGGCTTCGGGCGCGCGCGGACTTGGATGCGAGTTGGCGGCGAATGATCCTTCGCACATAACGCAAACGACATCCGCAGCGTTTTTACTGAAGCAATGCTGACAGGCGATCATCTAACATTCCTTCTTTTGCGGTCCTTGCCGATTTCAATTCGAATTTAATGCCTTAAAAACCAATTTAATGGTCGTGCCGCTTGGCTCAAGTAATATGTCAACGCGGAAAGAGCGATCGTCGGACGGGCCGGAAGGGCTATTCAAATGTGGATTGTTCAAGTCGCCCTCAAGCGCCCTTACACGTTTATCGTGTTGGCATTTCTCATTGCGATCTTCGGTTCGCTGGCGGCGGTGCGGACGCCGACCGACATCTTCCCGAGCATTAATATTCCTGTTGTCAGCGTGGTCTGGACCTATTCCGGGCTGCTGCCGAAGGACATGTCAGACCGCGTCATCTACTATTACGAACGCCAGCTGACCTCGCAGGTCAACGGCATCCAGCATGTCGAGTCGCAGTCGCTGAGCGGCTACGGCGTCGTCAAGATCTTCTTCCAGAAGGGTGTCGACATCGGGGCTGCGCTCGCTCAGGTGACCGCCGTGTCGCAGACCGTCCTAAAGCTCCTGCCGGCTGGCATCACTCCGCCCTATGTCCTCAGCTACAACGCATCGAGCGTTCCGATCCTCAATCTGGCGCTCTCGAGCAAGAAACTGCCCCAAGATAAGCTATTCGATCTTGGCCAGAATTTCATTCGTCCGCAGCTCGCAACCGTCAACGGTGCCGCCCTGCCTTCGCCTTATGGCGGCAAAATTCTTCAGGCTCAGGTCGACCTCGATCAGCGGGCGATGCAAACGCACAAAGTATCGGCCGACGATGTCGTCAACGCGATCTCCGCGCAGAACCTGGTTCTTCCGGCTGGCACCGAGAAAATCGGCAAGTTCGAGTGGAACGTCGATCTCAATGCAAGTCCAACCCTGCTGGATCACATCAACGACCTTCCGCTGAAGAAGGTCGACGGCACAGTCATTCATATTCGCGACGTCGCCTATGCGCATGACGGCTCGCCGCCGCAGACCAATATTGTTCGGGTCAATGGCGCCAGGGCCGTGCTGATGTCGATCCTCAATGCCGGGTCGGCCTCGACCCTGGACATTATCGCCGGCATCAAGGCGCGACTGCCCAGGATCGAGGGGGGGTTGCCGTCCGGGCTCGACCTCAAGATGGTCGGGGATCAGTCGCCCTTCATCAGGTCCGCCATCTCCGGCGTTGTTCGCGAAGGCGTCATTGCCGCCGCGCTGACCGGACTGATGATCCTGCTGTTCCTCGGAAGCTGGCGCTTGACCATCATCGTCCTGATCACGATCCCGCTCGCTATCCTGTTCTCACTCACCGCCCTGTCCTGGCTCGGCGAAACGATCAATACGATGACGCTCGGGGGGCTCGCGCTTGCGGTTGGAATCCTGGTCGACGAGAGCACCGTTACACTTGAAAATATGAACTGGCATCTGGAGCAGGGCAAGGCGCTGGAACCGGCTATCCTGGACGGCGCCCAGCAGATCGTCATTCCGGCATTCGTCACGCTGGTCTGCATGTGCATCGTATTCGCGCCGATGTTCCAGCTTGGCGGCGTCGCCGGCTATCTGTTCATGCCGTTGGCGGAAGCCGTCATTTTCGCTCTTATCGGGTCCTTTCTGCTGTCCCGCACCTTGGTCCCGACCTTGGCCAAGTACTTGATGCGGGCGCCGCATCCGGCCCACGGCGCTGCCGATGATCGCGGAGGTCCGGTCGCCCCGTCGCGAAATCCGCTGAAGCGTTTCCAACTCGGATTCGAGCATCGGTTCGAGCAAATCCGCGACGCCTACCACAGACTTCTCTCGCGCGCGCTCGGGCGTCCGAAGTTGTTTGCCGCCGGATTCCTGGCTTTTGTCGTGCCGTCGTTCGCCCTAGTGCCGTTTCTCGGCCAGAATTTCTTTCCGTCCGTCGATGCCGGGCAAATCCTGATCCATGTGCGGGCGCAGGCCGGAACGCGCATCGAGGAAACCGCGCGCCTGTGCGACCAAGTCGACCAGGAAATTCGCCGGACGATTCCGCCGAATCAGCTCGCGAGCGTCGTGACCAATATCGGACTGCCGATCAGCGGCATCAACGTTGCCTATAACAACACCGGCACGATCGGTCCGTCGGATGCGGATATTATGATTTCACTGCACGAGAACCACGCGCCGACGGCGGGCTACGTCAAGCAGCTGCGGGCGCTGCTGCCGCAGAAATTCCCCGGCACAACCTTCGCATTCCTGCCGGCCGACATCGTGGCGCAGATCCTCAATTTCGGCCTGCCGGCGCCGATCGATCTGCAAGTGATCGGAAACAAGCAGGAGGCCAACTACGCTTATGCGACCGATCTCCTCAAGCGGATCCGCAAAGTCCCCGGGATCGCAGACCTGCGCATCCAGCAGACCTACAGCTATCCGCAAATCAATGTCGCGGTCGATCGGACGCTCGCGGACGAGGTTGGGCTGAGCCAGCGCGACGTCGCCGACAGCCTTCTCGTCACGCTGTCCGGCAGCGGCCAAGTGAAGCCGAATTTCTGGCTCAATACCAAGAACGGCGTGTCCTACCCGATCGTGGCGCAGACGCCGCAGTACCGGATCGACACCATGTCCGATCTCGCCAATGTTCCGATCACGTCCCAGAAATCCGGCACGCCGCAATATCTCGGCGGGCTCGCTGATTTTTCCATCGGTCCGAGCGCGGGAGTCGTATCGCATTACGATGCGCAGCCGGTGATCGATGTCTACGGCGCCACCCAAGGACGAGACCTTGGCGCGGTCGCCTCTGACATCCGCCGCATTATCGCTGAGACCAAAAAGGACGTCCCGGCCGGTTCCTACGTGGCGCTGCGCGGGCAAGTCCAGACCATGACGAGTGCCTATGACCAGCTCTATCTCGGCCTGCTCAGCGCGATCGTGCTGGTTTATCTGGTGATCGCGGTCAATTTCCAATCCTGGCTCGATCCGCTCATTATCATCTCGGCCTTGCCCGGGGCGCTCGCCGGCATTGTCTGGATGCTGTTCATGACCGAGACGACGTTGTCGGTCCCTGCGCTGACGGGGGCCCTGATGTGCATGGGCATTGCCACGGCAAACAGCGTTCTGATCGTCAGTTTCGCGCGCGAAAAGCTCGAGGAAGGGTTGGACGCGACCGCCGCGGCGCTCGAGGCCGGGTTCACCCGTTTCCGACCGGTGATGATGACCGCGCTCGCGATGCTCATCGGCATGATGCCCATGGCATTCGCGATGGGTGACGGCGGTGAGCAGAACGCTCCGCTCGGGCGAGCCGTGATCGGCGGGCTCCTTATTGCAACGTTGGCGACGCTGTTCTTCGTTCCCACGGTGTTCAGCCTTTTGCATCGCCGCCACAGTCGCGCGCCCGAGGGGAGGCCGGGTTTCGACGAGATCGCGGAACCTGTCACCTGAAGGGAGAACCGACGTGTCGGAACACGAAGACAAAGCGCCAGAAGCTATTCCGGCGAAGCGGCAGCCGCGCACGATGTCACGATTGCTGAGCGTAAGTGCCGTCGCCGTCTTGATGGCGGTTGCCGCTGAGGGAATCTGGCATCGTCAGTTGCAAGAGAAAGCGGTCGCCGCATGGACTGACGCCGCCGCGATTCCCGTTGTCAACATTGTTCATCCCACCAAAGGCGCGCCGGAGCAGCAAGTCGTCCTGCCCGGCGATATCCATGCCTGGTACGAAGCGCCGCTTTACGCGAGGGTCAACGGCTACCTGAAAAATTGGTACTTCGACTTCGGCGCTCAGGTGAAGAAAGGTCAAGTGCTCGCCGATATCGACACGCCGCAAATCGACGCCGAGTTGACCGCCGCCAAGGCCAAGCTCAATGCGGCAAGCGCCGCGGTCAAGGTTCGGGACGCCGAAGCCCAGTTCGCCAAGACGACCTACGAGCGCTGGCGGGACTCGCCGCGCGGCGTGGTATCGGTCCAGGAACAGGACTCCAAACAGGCGGACTATCAGAGTGGCATGGCACGCCTCAACGCGGCCAAAGCCGATATGGCTGTGGCCCAGGCCGATGTTGATCGCCTGGAATCGCTGCAAGCCTTCAAGCAGGTGGTCGCCCCCTTCGATGGCACCGTGACCGCGCGCGAAACCGACATCGGTGCACTCATCAATGCCGGCAGCAACGGCACGGCGCGGGAACTGTTTAGCGTGGCGGACACTCACAAGGTGCGCATCTACGTCAAGGTGCCCCAGCGGCTGGCCGGTAACATTCACCGGGGCCTGACGGCCGAGTTACGGCTGCCGCAATATCCGGGCAAGGTCTTTATGGCAAAGGCAACATCGACCTCACGTTCGGTCAACACGTCATCTCGAACGCTGCTGGTCGAACTTCAGGCAGACAACCCGGCAGGGCTGCTTCAGCCCGGTACCTATGTCGAAGCTCAGTTGAACCTTCCGAGCGATCCCAACACCCTGCTGATTCCGTCAAGCGCGATATTGTTCCGGCAACATGGCCTGGAAGCCTCGGTAGTCGGCGACGGCGATAAGGTCACGCTGAAGAAGATCAGTTTGGGCCGGAATCTCGGAGTCCAGGTTGAAGTGACAGGCGGTCTCGTGCCGACCGACCGGATCGTCGATAGCCCACCTGATTCACTCGGATCTGGCGACGTCGTGCGCATTGCCGGTGGTCCCGCCCCAACCAACCCGCCGGTTGGGTCAGAAATGGAAGCTGAGGCGAACTAGGGCCGGCGGCTTGCGTCGGCCACGCACCCTGCCATCGCGATCATTGACGAAAGAATGAGGTAGCGTTTCGAAGGGGGGCAAGATCGGGTAGAGGATGGGAATGTCGCGCAGATCGAATCTTACCCCAAGAAGGTGATAAGGTTGCGTGAACCTTAGCAGCCAAATCGTCTCTGGAATGAAGGTTGATGCGCATGAAATCAGCTTTCGGCTTTCGGGAAAGTACTAGATACTACCATCGTTTTTTTGCGAGTCGGGGAATGTCGTGACGTGAAAGCGTCGTACGGAAATCAAACTGGATTTGTCAAACCTTCGATAATGGCAGGGGGCGGTATGAGTTCATTCCTTTCCGAGCGAGTATTTCGAAGTTGGATTGCCTGCTGGGGAGCCGTAGGTCTGTCGGCTTGCTCCGTCGGCCCTGATTTCCAGCTTCCCGAAACAGGGCTTCCGGAACACTACCTCGCTGGTGTGAACACCAGTAAGACTGTCCCGGCTTCCGAGCTCGTGGCAAGCGTCAATCTCACGCAATGGTGGCGCTCCTTTTGGATACGTTTTGCTATGGGATAGCAATGGACTGGGAAACAACGAAGGCTTCTGAAAGCATTAACAAAGGCCGCCAGAAACAACACCACCCCAGATTTCCGGTCCGATTTAAAAGCAGACATCAAGTCGCGGATGATCGATGTCCGCTCTTCCCTCAGCAGCGGACAATCGCCAGGGCGACTAGTTGGTCCGCTTTTGTGCCATTAGCGGAAGTCGCCGCGCTTTTTCAAAGGCGCGGGCCAGCAAGGACCCGATGACAAGGATGCATGACCGCAGCGGAGGACATCATTCGGGTACTGCGAGCGCAGGTTCCCATGAGCCAAGGCAAATCGCCTCACCTAGCGGACCTGAGAGAAATCTTCGACTGCCGCTCGCCTTCGTCTCTTTGACTGTCGTACTTCACCCGCAAGGACTGGAACGGCGTCACCACTCTCAAGTCCGCACGCGCCCATGGACCACGTTTTTTAACGGGGACAGTGCCTCCAATAAGCTGACGGCCGCTACCCTCCCGGCCGCAGAGGATAGCACAAGGCTGTTTCTACCCCGCGCAGGCGCGCCACGACGCTGGACAGTTTTTTAGCATATAAACGGGTTATCACCGACGTCGCAATTTTCCCCGTCCGGGGGCGCCGGGGGAAATGGACCGACGCTCGGCGCTGAAATGCCGACACGGCCGTCAATATGATGGGCGGTGGGGGAAGTGCTCGCATTGGCGTCCCTTGCGCGGCGGTGCCGCGAGGTTACATGGCTCGTGCGAGCCATAGCGGGAGTTGCGAGCATGACGGCGGCGATCAGTGCGGCCGACAGAAGTTTAGTCATTTAATTTCTCCATTGCATATGAAAAGCCGACGTGACTCCTCTATGGAAATGGGGCGGTGATTGACGGATTAAAGTTGCAATTTCTTCACGTCGTTCAACGCCACGCGAGGTCGGGCGCGTCGTACTATCATTCGCCCAGCTCGAGTCCTCAAGGCGAATTGAGCTTTGTGAAGTGTAATTTAATGGGGCGAGATCGCTGCCGGCTTACATCTATCTCGATACATCTGAGCACTCGGATGCGGCAAATGAGAAACGGAGAAAATCTTTAGGGAGCGCTCCGAGAGCAGCATGCGTGACTCTCGATGAACCTGCCGCTTTTGCATAGCCTGAGGCAAAAGCTTGTATCAAAGTATGTTTGGGTGATCTGCTTTGTAAGCCTGGGGCGAGAGAGTTTCGCTGGTAGCCGGAGCGAAACAGCCAATGGAAGGGGAGCCGCCGTGAAGCCGCACACGAAATTTGCCGCCTTGGCCGTTGTAATGATTGCGTCGAGCTCCGTTGTCGAAGCACAAGACGGCCGCCCAACGACGGCGAGTCCGCCTGGCACGACGCAAGGGCCTTGGACCAGTGTAAAGCCCGGGAATTCAGAAAGCCGCTGTAGTCCGGGCGAATATGCGGTTGGAATCGAGGTTGAAGTCGTACCGCCCGGGGCAAAACCCTGCGCCGGGTGCGTTTCAAGACTCCGCGTTATCTGCCTACGCTACGGTATCTAATTATCTGTCGGCTTCGCCCACGCGTTTGGTGCGCAGGGCGGAGATTACTCACGGCCCTCCCCCTGTGATTGCTCCAGCTTAGCAGAGTCCTTGGTGAAGCCGGCCGTTAGGTCGTGGGCTTAGCACAAGCGGCACGCTCCCCAGGATCCGCAACACGCGCCACCCCCGCAGCCACCGAACCCGATCCCGCAGCCACCGAACCCGAACCCGATGCCACCGAATCCGATGCCGATCCCGCAGCCGCAGCAACCACGGAAGCCGCCGCAACCACGGCAGCCACCGCACCCGCCACCGCCACAACCACGGACGCCGCCGCACCCGCCGCCTCCTCGGCAGCCGCCGCAACCGCCGCCACCACCATGGCCGCAACCTCCGCATCCGCGGGCGAGCTGCACGCCGCCACCAACGTTTTCCCTATCGAAGACATAGAACGTGGCGAGACTGACGTCGCTCATTTCCTCTTCGCTGAGAACGAAGCGCTGATTGGGCGAGGTATTGTCATATTGCGGGGATACCGGCAGTGGGCATCGTGGATGCGGACGTACTACCCACTTTTGACAGGCCGTGTCCAGTAGCGCCACAGCATCTTGCCGTCTACTTTCGCTTGTATAGCAAAAGTCGATTATTGCTGAACAAAGAACACGGCCCGTGCAACAGGATTAGATGCCTGTCAAAAAAATCGAACACCGGCATCGCGGGTGCACTTGATCATCTGGAACTCGGACGAAAGGATCGATAAATCGGCGTTCACTCGAACTTGATGAGTTGCTGCAAGGGCTGCGAACGCGCATGGATACTACATCTTTGTGAACCAGCATAAGCCACGCACCCGGGCCGACCGATCATTTCCAAGGTGATATGGGTATGTAGGTGCCGTCAACTTCGGAGAGAGTCTTCGGATGCCGGACATACAAAGCGACTTAACCCGAACAGCAGAAAACCTTCATCGCGGTATGAAGGCAACTGCGGACGCGGTAGGCATACTACTTGTTGATGGATTTCACTATTTGGCGCTCTTCACGATTGGCGCGACAACCGTCTGGTCGGCCCTTGCCGCTTTCATCAGCATGTTAAGTAAGGGGCGCGCTGAACTCTCGGACATCCTTCTTCTGTTTATTTATCTTGAAATCGGCGCAATGGTCGGAATCTATTTCAAGACGACCAGGCTTCCGGTTCGCTACTTGATATATATCGCGATGACCGCGCTGGGTCGGGTCCTGATCGAGGTTGGGGGCGCTGAGCACAAGACAGGGAACGAACTTCTCATAGTAGCAGGGGCGATTTTTGTTCTGTCCTTTGCTGTGCTGGTGCTGCGGTTCGCCTCTGACAAGGACGACCCGTCCGATACGCTGGGTCGCGGACGTCATCTGTATCAACATGCTGACCTGCATGAGCCGTCGAACGACGACCAGATTTCGCGAAAATAATAACTACTTGGAAGTTATTCGGCCTCATGCCGCGGCAGTTTGGGCGTTTGACCAGCGCGCTGCCGTCGTCCGCTCTTCCATTGAAACAGGTGAAAAAGTCTTCTACGCCACTGGATACAACTTTTTCTCGACCTTATATGCGGCGACAGAACACTACCTAGGAATGTGGCAAAGAACTCACCGGCGACTTACAGAACGGCCCAGAGGCTACATGATTGTTGATCGCGGTTCATTCGATCTTTTTGCGGGAAAGTGATCGAACGGCACTTTGGGAGTAGTGCAACACTATCCCACCGATGGCCAACATTAAGTGTTTTCCCCTCTGTTTGGTATCGCGGTTCCGGTCGCTGCCGGGCGCGATCCTTGAACCAGACCTGTGGTTCCGGCAGTCGTAGCACCAGTCCGTGAAGCTCCCGCGTGATCTTGGATCTGGCATGACAGCCGGCTGCCGGCGCGGCGCCGGCTTATTTGCTCATTGCTCCATGCAATGTCCATTTTGCCTGTGCGCTTGTAGAGACGCCCGATGCCGCTATCGATCAGCGCGCCTTGCCCGACCAGCCGCTCGGTCGCTGCTATTTTGTCCGCCTCGTCCTCGCGTCAAATTCTGGACCGTACTGATATCGGTCCAACGAATTTTGCTGGTGTCGACCTTCATATCCATTCTTCCGCGACTCGCATTCAGCCCCTGCAGGATCATAGCGCTGACTTAGCGCCGAACGGAATCCAATTGCTGGGCATGTGGTTCAAGTCACCGTCGGCGATTCTTGATGTCCGCAACGCGGGTTAACGAGTTTGCCGTAACACCCGCGAAAGGATTGCCCCTGCATCGTAAGGCAATTCGAACTATGCCGCCATCCGCACCGCCGGCTGATCGGCCGGCCGCTTGGGCTTTCCCTTGTCGCGGGGCCGCGGGCGCGTTCGGGATATTTACGGCGCATTGCCTCGAAAAGCAAAGTTGCGATCGCGCTGCGCGGCAGCGCGATGCGGCATTTGACCAAGGCCTTTTCGGCCTCGGTGAGATTGCCGCCGAGTTCGGCTGCATAGGCATCCATCAACGTGCGGAAGCGCCGGGGCGCATCGGCTGCCGTCAGCGCGCGGCAACTTGATCGCTGAACTGTGGCGAGCGGCGCTTGGCAGCAATAGCGGACATGTCTCCGTTCCAAGTCGGCGATCAATGAGGATGCTGTCGCTGGATGCTGCACGGGCTGAACGCGAACTTCAGGCCCCGGGGGCGCGCACTGCTGTCGTGCAGAAGGCGCCCGCATCTGTCTTGTATCGACGCACTACTGCACAATCACTTTGCGACTCTATCTGCGCCGCACCACTTCGCGGGGGACCTATCGCGAGCCGTAAAAAAAAGGCGGTCGGGGGCCACTAAACTAAAACCGAATTTAGTGGGATTGGCCGGCCCGCGAACTACATCATGATTGTGCCGATAAGCGTGGCACCATCCGGGGCTGGGAAACGGACGGATTATAGGAAATGCAAGAGATCGCTGCCGTTACCGCCGTTGCAGGCGCAGTAATTGCGCTTGGAGCGGCATGTTCACTCTGGGCGCTACATCGAAAGAGCTGACGCTGTTCAACTATGCTCTCTGCCGCGGGAGGTCGAGGTCGAGGCATCGGCACCGCAAAGAGCTCGTACACGTGGCCGATCCTAAACGTCATTTTCGGCCCAGCACAGTGGAGAAAGGCTAACATGCAAATTACCGTCGTCGCCCTAATGTGCCACACGCTGGCCAGCATCCCGCAGCCGGTCTGCCGTGAGGAGATCGTTGTCAAGGACGAGATGCCCATGCAGGCCTGCATGCTGTCACAGCCTGCGATAGCAGACTGGAAACGCCGCTCGATGTTCAGCGGTGACCAGTGGAACGTTGCCCGCATCAAGTGCGTGCCAGGCGACTACGTCCTCAAGGGGGCGGCCTAAAAAGGCGCCCGGTAGTCGGGTGTCCCGTCTGTCCAAATTGCCTACCAGCGCACATGGGAGCACATCATGCGCAAATTCGACTCCATCGCTACTCTGCGCGGCGACGGACTCCGGCCCGAACTGCGGGCATTATTCGATCGCCTTGCCATCGATCCACGCCCCGTATTCTTCGTAAGAGACGGCATGGTCCAAGCCGGTCCGGACCCCGCCTCGGAGACAGCCCCCACAAACGTTGTGCCTCTTCGCGATAGGCCCGCCAACGACGGCCGCCCACGGCGTCGGAAAATGGGCAGCCAAGGAACTCGTGACAATGATGTCGCCCCTCCAACTCTGGATCATGTGAGGCAGCACTTCGTGCACATTCTTCATGATAAAGCTCACATTCAAGTTCAGCATCCGGTCGATAGCCCCTGCGTTGGAGTCACCGAGTCGCCGCAGAAGTAGGTACCTGCATTTGCATGCAAGATGTCGAGTCGGCCTGCCTTCTCTAGGATCCTCGGCAGCAGCGTAGCGCAGTCGCTTGGGTCGAGCAGGTCGATGATGAGCGGGATCACGGCGTCGCCGCGCATTTTGCAGAGCGCATTCAGCGCTGCCTCGCTGCGGTCAACTATAACCACGCGCGCCTGCGGCCAACATTGCCTGGGTACTTGCCAATCCCATGCCCGACGCAGCCTTGGTCACGGCGGCAACCTTGCTTCCAGTTCTCTCGCCATGGGTCTCCACATTGCTGCGCGCAGCACAACGCCCGCCGCAATATAGCAATCCCACGCGGGGTTGCCGGGGACAAAGGACGGCCCAGCGCTTGGCGGCGTTCTCCGCCGCGAGCATCCTGCTCGGGTTGCGCCACTGCGTCTCAAGCTCGTGTGAATTGAGTCGTGGGATCCTAGCCGAGACGGACGAGCCCATGTCGGACATAGAAGCCTTTATCGGCAATCGCCGCATGCTGGTCGTCTTGGACAGTTGCGAACGAATGGTTGCCGCCATCGCGGCTCTGATCGAGGCGATCTTGGCGGCCGCACCCAACGTCGTCATTCTAGCCACCAGTCGCGAGCCGCTCCGCGCAGATGGCGAGCGGATTCGCCGCCTTGATTCCCTTCCTGTTCCTCCTGTCGATGCACGATTGGACGTCGGCGTCGCTCTCAGCTTCCCGGCCATCGAACTCTTCGTTGAGCGAGCGACCGCGAGCCAGTCCAGTTTCCAAATAACGGACGAAAACACGTCCGTGGTGACCGAGATTTGCCGACGCCTCGATGGAGTTCCACTCGCGATCGAAATCGCTGCAAGTCGAGTGGACTCGTTTGACGTGCCGGTTCTTGCGGAATTGCTCGACTATCACTTCCGTCTGCACCTGCCCGGGCGTAACACGGGTCTTTCCCGCCATCGCACGCTCTCGCTACTTTGGATTGGAGTTTCGACGCGCTGTCGGCGGAAGAACAGATCGTTCTGCGGCGCCTGTCCGTGTTCCGCGGCCCGTTCACCTTCGAAGCTGCCCGGCAGATCGTTGGCGACGATAGGATCGCACCCGCTGACGTCACGGCTCTAATCGCCAGCCTTGCGGTAAAATCTCTTGTGACGGCGGGTCTAGGACGGGCCGGAGGAATGCGCCGCCTTCTGGACACGACGCGCGCTTATGCCTTGGATAAATTATTGGGGAGTATCGATGTCGACGCTGTCTCCAAGCGCCATGCCCTTTACTTCAAAGACGTGCTGGAGGCAGCCTAGGCGCGCACTGATTTGGTTTGGACGACTGAGTGGGATTCCGCTTACGGTTCAGAAGTGGATCAGATCCGAGCTGCTCTGGACTGGTCGAGTTCGCCATCGGGTGACCCTCTGTTGGCATTGACGCTAACGGTTGCCGCTTTGCCGCTCTGGGGTCATCTCGGCCTGGGCGAAGAGTGCTTGGCGCGGGTGGACCATATTTTGGCTCTCCCTGGAGTTCAACCTACACCGGAACAGCTCATAGCGTTGGAGGCGGCGCGCGCTGGCGCACTGGTGAACCGGGATAGGACAGGTACTCTCGTCACCGAAACCTGGCGACGGATTTCTCGCTTTGAAGGGCAAGTTGATGCACCACGGCAGAAGCTGCAGGTTCTTCTTGCCGATCTTGGCAGCGCCTGGATGGGGGGGCGCTTTCGCGACTGTCTCACGGCTGGCCAACGCGTGCGCGACACTGCGACCGCAGCGCGCGAAAGGGCCTACATTGGGGTTGGGGAGCGGATGATAGGGAGCAGCCTGTTCTATCTTGGAGAGCTCAGCGAGGCGCGCACCCTTATCGAGAAAGCACTACGCAACGGTGTATGGCTAAGTCGCTACGGCTTCGATGTCCACAGCCACTTTGATGAGCGCGTTGCGGCCTTTTGCGATCTCGCACAGATCCTGATGCTCCAGGGCTTTCCGGAGAGAGCGCTGGAAATGGCAGCCGCGAATGTCGACCGCGCCACCAAGACGGGGTATGCTCCGACTATTTGCTACGCCCTCGGTATGTCGACATGCCGGATTATGCTTGACGCCGCCGAACCGACCACGGCAGAACGATATGTCGGCATGCTCATGGATTACATGGCCCGGCCTGGTCTAGATCTTTGGCGCATGGTTGCCGATACGCTGGCGGGAGCGCTCCTGAGCCGGCGAGGCGAGCATGAAGCGGCGGTTGTTGCCCTCCGAGCTGTCGTCGAACGTCTTCGCGAGACGCATGTCTGGTCATTCCAGACGCTGTCCCTCGGCTATTTCGCCATCGCTCTACTCGAGGCTGGGCGATTTGTTGAGGCGTCAGAAACGATCGATGAAGCCTTGGATCGCTGCCAGCAATCTGAAGAATTCTGGAGCTACGCGCGTTTCCTCATGTTGAAAGCCGAGATTCTGCTTAAGGGTAAACTCGGACATACATGCAACATCGAGAGCTATTTCATGAGGGCCCTGGCGGTGGCGGATCGTCAGGGCGCTGTTTTTTGGAAGCAGCGAATATTCGATGGATTAAATTCGATCGGCTTAGATGTCGCCCGTCCGACCTAGCCGGCGCAACGGAGCTCGAATATAGCCAGAGGATGGTACCCCGAATGCGGACCTGCTGAGAGTTGCCATTGGGTCGATACTCACGAAGGAGTTTGTTGTCTTTAATGAACTGAAGCGTCGGGCCCTATTTTCTCGTTTTGCGCGAACTCAGAGATAGCATGCGCATACTGTTTCGATTGGACCTGCGCTGCCGGTCAGGTGAAAGGCTTTCGGAACCATCGAATTCGTTCTGCTTGTGCTATCAGCCAGTCCGGTCATTCGATCTAGAACGGTTCAATGCGAATTGGGCTGGTAGCGTTCATGCATGTGGAGCAGCAGAACCACCGGCGAGGCGAGTGCAACCGGATGGGCCGATTTTCCTAACCGCCCATCTTTGGCCGGGTTCAAATACTTTCCGAGGGTATCTCATTCACAGCAGCGAATATCGCTCACCGCCGCAGATTGCCGCCAGCAGTAGCACACCGAAGTGCGTCGTCTTCGGCATCAGAAGCAAACTCGCGCCAGCGGCGGGCACCAATCGCTCATTACCCGGACGAGACGTCCTTCGGCGACTTGCTCCTGCATCCACATGATCCTGTTGGCTGCCATCCTTCTCGCGATTGCCTGGACGCCGCGCGTTCAGATGTTGGCCCTATCTGGTCGATAGCTGGTGGCGAGCAATGTTCATCGGTGCGGAATTTCGATGCCAGGATCACCTGGGCGCCACCGCTGTTCAAGTCACGGGGTGGTTCGCCGGTCGTGAGTGCGAGCGCTGGGCTTCTACGGATGTGCATGCTGGCATCATCCGGATTGGCACAAGCACTCTAATGCGACGCTCAGAATGGTTGTTTGGGGCTTCTGGAGCTTTGGCAGGCGCTGGATCTTTATGTCGTAGGCGAGCCTCAATCATCGTGCGCTTGGGCTCCAACCATGGAGGCAGGCTTACCGTTTCCCCGGATCTCTGGTCGGGAACGTCTGTTGCGAAACCTGGACCGTCGGTTGCGATGGCGAAATTCACTCCGCACGGTCCCCTGAAATAGATGGCATGAAAGTACTGGCGATGGAGAGCGGGCGTGACCGCGACCCTCATCGCTCGCCACGTCGGGCTGTTCGACGTGTCCAGATGCACAGCGACCGCGCGTGGTTCGGTCTCGCAGTTACTCAGCCGCTGCATTTAAGGGATGTCGGCTCGGGCCGAACCTGTTTCTCGGAACGCGATGGAAGGTGCGACCGCCTCCATGAAAGCCTCGACCGCGAGCACGCCCTTGCTGCTCCACCATCGATATATGGTCGCTTTTCCTACGCCGGCGCGGGCGGCGACGCCCTCGATCGACATCTGGTGGAAGCCGACGGTCTTCAGGAGTTCGTATGTCGCATCGAGAACCCGTCGGTCTTCTCCAAAGGACCGACCGCGGGCCTCGATCTCCGTAGACATGTCTCCGCACCAGGGAGGGTCGACGTGTCATACGGGAGGGCCTGACATCACGCTGTCAAGACCTCGCTCGCGGGAGCGAACTTTTCGAAATGGATGTTTGCGGGCGATAGACCGAGCTTCGCGACGTGCTGGCGCCCGTTCTCGACCATCTCGGGCGGCCCGCACAGATATACGTCCACGTCGCCGTTATTGAGCGAGCCGGCGGCAAAATGATCGGTGACATGGCCAGTCAGCGGATGCCGGCTTCCAGGACCCGAACAGGTGGTGTGATAGGCGAACTTAGGGATACGCGCTGCGAGCGCCTCGATCCGTTCGACCTCAACCAGATCGGCGTCATCGCGCGCGCCGTAAACGAGTTGCACGGGCTGATTGTTGGCGCCCCGCGCGGCCAGATGCTCGAGCATTGACAAGATCGGCCCGACGCCGGTCCCTCCGGCGAGGAACAGGATCGGTCGTCGCGGTGCACGAAGGTAGAAACTACCGAACGGGCCGTTGAGAAGGAGCCTGTCACCTGTCTTGGCCTTCGCCTCGAGATAGGCACTCATCTTGCCGCCCGGCACATTGCGGATCAGGAAGGTCGCCACATCAGCGCCCGGCGCAGAGGTGAAGGAATAGGGCCGGCTCGTCATCTGATCGGGAGCGGTGACATTGACATATTGCCCCGGCAGGAACATCGGAAGCGTACCTTCCAGGGGCTTGACCGACAGCCTCATACGGTGGGTAGACAAGGCCTCGACCTCGACGATTTCGGCGATTGTGTCTTTGGGCTTCACTTTGCACGCGCCGGAGGAGGCCAGGATGTCGATCACCATGTCGCTCTTCGCCTTTGCCTGGCAACAGAGGACGTAGCCTTCGGCGGCTTCCACATCGCTCAATGCATCCTCGATATAGGATCCAGGGTCGAACTCACCCGATTGAAGAAAGGCCTTGCAAGTGCCGCAGACTCCGTTGGTGCAGTCGAGCGGCACATTGATGCCGTGACGATAAGCGGCGTCGGCGATGCTTTCGCTTTCGTCTGCACGGATGAACTGGGTAGTTCCATCTTCAAAATTTAGAGCAATCGTATGGGGCACGCGTCTGCTCCACCTGCCTGCCATCATCAAATGTGATAGATGTCGATGACGTGGTGGATGTAGTCGTTCTTCAGAATCACCTTTTTGTCTTTGATCAGGGGGCGCTCTCCCGTGACTTCGAGCGTGTAGAAGGAGACTCCGAAATAGGTGTCGATGATTTTGTAACGGTAGCTGAGCGTCAGCCAGTTGAAGCGCAGTTCGATCTTGCTGTCGCTCTGCGAGAGGATTTCGACATTTGATACGTTGTGTGACGTCCGCGGCTCGGGGGTGCTGGCGCTCGACCGTTCAGTCTTGATGCGGAACACGCGATCCTCAAGGCCGCTGCGACGGGCGTAGTAGATCAGGGAAATCTCCGCTTGAGGGTCTTCGACGATTCTGTCGTTGTCGTCCCAGGCCGGCATCCAGAAGCTCGCGTCAGGCGCATAGAAGGCCAGCCACGAGTCCCAGTCCCGATCGTCCAGGGCACGGGCTTCGGCGTAGAGAAACGCTTCGACCCTCGACAGGGGGATCATCGTGCTCATGCCCCGTCTCCCTTGAGTACGGCCTCCCGCAGCGCGTCGGACCAATATCCGTGCTGAACAAGGAAAAGACCTTCGTCCTCGATCTTCACTCCGCTCCTCAGTGGATGAAGGTCGATCGCCTGCGCCCCCTCGTCCGCACCCTCGATCCAGTGCGTCGCGCCGCGCGACAAGTCATTCCAGCGCATCGCCTTGGCCATGTATGCCTGCTGACAGGCGCGGAATTCCTCCAGATCGTCGGGCGTCGCCATGCCACTGGCATTGAAAAAATCTTCGTATTGGCGAATGCGGCGCATTCTCTGCTCTGCCGGCTCGCTCTTCGGCGCAATGCAGTAGATCGTCACTTCGGTCTTATCTACCGCGAGCGGACGGGTCACGCGCAGCTGCGAACTCATCTGGTCCATCAGATAGAGATTTGGATAGAGGCAGAGGTTGCGCAGGTTCTCGACCATCCATTGCGCCCTGGCGCGGCCGTGCTTTGCCGTGAGCTGGTCGATGTGCGCGTAGGCGGGCCTGGTCGTTGGGTCGGCAAACCGAGACCAAACGACCATGTGCCCGTTTTCGAACGAATAGTAACCACCCTTCAGCTCGCTCATCTTGCTGAGATCGGTCGCCTTGACATCATCCGATTCCGCATTGCGGCGGCTCGTCGTGGCAATGTAGTTCCAATGCACCGACGATACATGATAGCCGTCGGCACCATTTTCAGCCTGCAGCTTCCAATTGCCGTCGTAGATGTAGCTGGACGATCCGCGCAGGACTTCGAGTCCGTCGGGTGCCTGGTCGACCATCATGTCGATGAATTTTGCGGCTTCGCCGAGATGTTCGGCCAATGGCTTCACATCCGGATTGAGGCTTCCGAACAGGAAGCCGCGATAGGCCTCGAACCTCGCGACCTTCTTCAAGTCGTGCGAGCCTTCGTTGTGGAATTGTTCGGGATAACCGGCGCCGTCCGGGTCTTTCACCTTCAGCAACTTTCCGGAATTGCTGAATGTCCAACCGTGGAACGGGCAGGTGAATGTCGACTTGCTGCCGCGCTTGTAACGGCAAATCATTGCGCCACGGTGACTGCAGGCATTGACGAAGGCGTTTAGCTCGTCGTTCTTGCTGCGGGCGATAAAGATGGGCTGTCGTCCGATCCAGGTTGTGAAATAGTCGTTCTTGTTCGGAATCTGACTTTCATGGGCGAGATATACCCAGTTTCCCTCAAACAGGTGCTTCATCTCCAACTCAAAGAACCCGGTATCGGTAAATATCGCACGATCACAACGAAACAGACCGTCGGCCGAATCCTCGACCAATGCTGTGTCGAGACGTTCAAGGATGCTTGTTGTCATGGCTTGTTTTCTCCGAAGTGTCGGTCAGTCTGTTAAGCGGGCGGCGATGGTCGCAGCTCTCGCCGAGACGATCAGAATGAACGCAAATCAGATAGGCGTCATGAGACGATCGCGCCCTTTCTGCCTGTACGGAGGCGTACTAGGCTGATCATGGACCTCGAGCCTGTCGGCACCGGCAGCGAAATCTTTGTACAGTAAGTCGGCAAAGCCGCAGGTCTTTTGCAAAACAGCTTCGTGCAAACCCATAATCCAAGCCAACGAAGCGAACATCCAAGTGTGTCCGCTCAGGCCGATAAGCATTGCAATTGAAATCCATTGCCTCAAACCCGCACTGTGAAGTCTCAGAGGCGTGATCAATCGTGATTCAAGGTCGGGTTAAATCGGTGTCATCTTGAATATGTCCCGCCACATGGGAAGAACTCATTTCGGCGGCGCCGGTAAGGACGAAGGACTCCTTACCCAGAGAAGCTTCTCTGAGTTTGAGCGCACTTGACAGAGGCGATGATGCATTCGAGCGACGATTTTCTCAGCACCCCAAACCTGGATTACGAAGCGTGGCGAGATGTGGTCCGCTTGATCTGTGGCCGGTACACGCCGGAGGGGATCGAACCGAATACCTTTTTTGGCAGAGCGCGTGTCCGAACCATTTGCGGATTGAAAGCAGTGGAGCTTACTTCCAATGCTCATCGCCTCGAGCGCACCCGCCAGGACATCCGTGTTGATGCTAGGGATCACTACTACGCGATCTTTCAGATGACTGGTCAGTCGAGAATCATCCAGAACGACCGGACTGTGGAACTTGCAATCGGTGATGTCGCTCTCGTCGACGCGGCGCGGCCCGTGACATACGTATCTGAGAAGGGGAGCGACCAGTGGTGGGGGTCTTTGCAACTGCCGCGGCGGTCCCTGGTGTCTCATCTAGGCTTGGAACCGCGGTGCCTTTCTCGACGTAGCGGAGCGGCTGCAGCGCGACCGCTCCGTCAACTCCTTCAGGATGGCGTCGAAGACCAGCAATCAATGTCCGTTTCGGCCAACGCCTACATGCGTCTCGCATTCTACGACTTATTGGGCGCATTATTCGCGCCGTCCGATCCAGAAGATACCTCTCTTCACACAGACAAGCTGTTCGCGCGTATCTGCGATATCATCAAGGATCACTTTGCCGATCCGGATTTCGGTCCTTGCGACGTGGCGGTCGAGGCGAGAATCTCGTTACGCTACCTTCAGAAGCTCTTTACGGCCAGAAACTCCACCTGCAGTCATTTCATACATTCGGTTCGTCTGGATCACGCCGCGCGTCTGTTGGAACGTCGGTCGTTTCTGAAAACAAGCCAGCCCATCAGCGAGATTGCTTACGCCAGCGGCTTTGGCGACTATACTAATTTCAGTCGAAAATTTCGCCGTCGGTTCGGTCATACCCCAGGCTCCCATTCGGGAGATCATGCCGAGCACGGGCGTATCAGCACCGCTGAAAGTGCGGCATAGGCTCACGACGTCTGAGGCAGAAATTCGCACCGGACAAGCCAACATGGGCAAATCGTATAGCAGCAGTCGCACCAATTAGACTCACGAATTGAAGTTGCCTATTCGCTCCGATGGGGCGTGCCACGCAATGGTGTGATGGTGAGGCTTGAGCTCATGACCCTGGCGTAGGTCAAGCCGATGAGCCTTGCGACGCTACCTCCAACGAACTCTCGGGCGCAACACGCCGTGCGCCGCCGTACGAGCGAAAGGGCGTCGACAACCAATGACGTTGATGCTGGGCCGATCTAGGTTTGCAGGACACAATATCAAAGCAGGATAGAGGGATGGGTCGGAGCAAATGATTCCCAAACGAGAGGTAATGGAGAGATTCGGTATGTCCCATCAAATCGGCAATCCGCATACCAAGCCGCTCGAGATGGAGCATAACGGGCAAATGAGTTCGGGCCGATCACAAAGTGATGTGCCCTTAGAAGGATTTCTACCACGAGAAGTTCTCTCCGAGCGGCGCGGTGACCGCTATCGCCGAAACCCACCGGCATGTGGTGTGAGGCCGCGATGACGACCTATCCGGACCGCTTCGCCGGCAAGACTGCCGTAGTGACCGGGGCAGCGCAGGGCATCGGCCGTGAGGTCGCATTGCGGCTTGTGCGGGAAGGGGCTCGCGTTGTCCTTGTGGACCGCTCCGACCTCGTCGAGGAGGTGCGGCAAGAGGCGGGAGCCGAGGCGCTGGCCGTCATCGCAGACCTGGAAGGCTTCGCCGGCGCAACGGCGGCGGTGGAACGGGCCCGGGCGCGCTTCGGCCGCATCGACATCCTGGTGAATAACGTCGGTGGCACGATCTGGGCCAAGCCGTTCGCCCAGTATGAGGAAGCTCAGATCGAGGCAGAGATCCGCCGCTCGCTCTTCCCGACGCTCTGGTGCTGCCGGGCCGTGCTGCCGGTGATGCTGGAGGAGGGCGGCGGCGTTATCGTCAACATCTCGTCGGTGGCGACGCGGGGCGTGAACCGCGCGCCCTACGCGGCGGCGAAGGGCGGGGTGAACGCCATCACCGCCTGCCTCGCCTTCGAATACGCGGAGCGCGGCGTCCGCTTCTGCGGCGTCGCCCCCGGCGCGACGGAGGCGCCGCCGCGGCGCATTCCGCGCAACCCCGCCCCGCCGATAGAACAGGAGAAGGTCTGGTACCAGCAGATCGTGGATCAGGGCCTCTCCTCCAGCCCGATGAAACGCTTCGGCACGACCGCGGAGCAGGCGGCGGCAATCCTGTTCCTGGCCTCGGACGAGGCCTCCTACATCACTGGCGTGACCCTGCCCGTGGCAGGCGGCGACCTCGGCTGAGCGATGACCGTCGGACGCTTGCGATCAGGACTCCGCGACGGAGGAACGCGAGATGAGCGACAGCCTGGTGGAGACGGTTCTGGTGCAAATGGCCTGCGCGAGCAAAGACATCTTACTTCCCATCAGCAATCGTAAAAGGCGGATATTATGAGCAGTACCAAGTTTGAATCTGATCCCGAGCGGAACACTCAGACGGCAGGATTTGCCGAACGGGTACGTGCCAACCAAAAAAAGCTCACGGCTGAACTCAAGCCGCACTATGACTTCATAGTTTGCGGATCTGGCTCATCTGGTTCAGTGGTGGGGCGCCGTTTGGCCGAGAATGCGGAGGTCAGCGTCCTCCTGCTGGAGGCCGGCGGCAGCGACGATATGCCAAGCATCAAGGAAGCCGGCCAATGGCCTCTGAACATTGGCGGCGAACGTGACTGGGCTTTTATGGGCCAGCCGAACCCACACCTAAATGGACGCTCCATTCCGCTGAATATGGGCAAGATACTTGGCGGTGGATCCAGCATCAACCTCATGGCTTGGGCGCGCGGGCACAAGAATGACTGGGATTTCTTCGCGGCCGAGGCTCGGGACGCCGCATGGAGCTACCAATCAGTACTGGACATCTATCGCCGCATCGAAGATTGGCACGGCGTGCCGGACCCGAGGTGTCGCGGGACCGGAGGACCGGTTTTTGTTCAGCCCGCACCAGACCCGAACCCGGTGGCCCCTGCCATGGTCGAAGGCGCACGCTCGGTTGGCATTCCGACCTTCCAAAGCCAGAACGGGCTGATGATGGAAGGTGATGGCGGTGCCTCTATCATCGACTTGCGAGTCCGCGACGGAATGCGGCAATCGGTATTCCGTTCCTATACTTTCCCCTACATGGACCGGCCGAACCTGACGGTGCTCTGTCACGCACTGGTCACTCGACTTGTCATGAGCGGTAAGCGAGCCAGGGGCGTGGAGATCGTTCATGACGGAAAGGTTCAACACATCGCCGCAAAAGCGGAGGTCGTACTATCGTTGGGCGCGATCCACACGCCAAAGGTGCTGATGCTGTCCGGAATTGGTGACCAAACCGAACTGCGACGGCTGGGAATACCTTGCGTGCAGCACCTTCCGGGCGTTGGCGAAAACTTCCAGGACCATGTCGGTTTTGGGTGTGTTTGGGAGTATCCGCAAGCACTCCCTCCACGCAACAACATGTGTGAAGCGACGTACTTCTGGAAGAGCGATCCTGATCTCGATACCCCGGATCTGCAAACCTGCCAGGGTGAGGTGCCGTTCTGCAGCGCAGAGACAGCAGCCCAATTTGGCCCACCGCCGGGTTCCTGGTCATTGCTTGCAGGCGTCGTGCGGCCAAAGAGCCGGGGCCGCATCCGCCTGACGGGTACCAATCCTCAGTCCCCGATCGAGATCGAGGCCAACACATTGGCGCACCCGGATGATATGAAGGCGGCGATAGCGTGCGTCGAGCTTTGCCGCGAAGTCGGCAACTCTGCTCCACTGAGGCCGTTCGTCAAGCGGGAGGTGATGCCAGGCAATCTCAAGGGTGCAGCACTCGAGAACTTCATCCGTGACGCAGCAAGTAGCTATTGGCATCAGACATGTACTGCCAAGATGGGACAGGATGCGATGTCGGTGGTGGACGGCTCTCTCAAGGTCCACGGGATCGATAATATTCGTATCGCTGACGGTTCCATTATGCCGCGCGTCACAACCGGCAACACGATGGCCCCTTGCATCATAATTGGCGAGCGCGCCGCAGAGATGCTGAAGATCGCCCACCGCACTTGAGGTCCTACAATCGCAGTGATACGCGCTCAGCGAGCCAGCGAGCGCTTGCGTGAAAGAGAAAGGATCGGATTGCTCGATGGCAACTAAACGGCGGGCACACCACTCGGCTAATCCTATGTACGTAGACCCCACCCACTCTTTTTGGGATTGCCAATGAGCTTTGATGTTCCCGCGACCCCTGTCGGGATAGTCAAAGTCGGCCATCCGGCGCTCCGTAACGGCACGCGGAGTGTACCGCAAGAACTGTTCGGGACTCCCGCGCTTCACGAACTGATCGACGTCATGCGTGCGACGCTCGCGGGAAAAGGCGTAGGCCTCGCGGCGCCACAAATTGCGGTGCCATTACGTCTGTTCGTCGTCGAGGACACTGAAGATCGGATGAGCCATCTGACTCCCGGACAGCAAAAGGCTCGGAATCGATATCCCTTCCCGTTCGAGGCAGTCATCAATCCGACCTGGTACGCGACCTCCCCGGAGATGGTGATCGAAACAGAGGGGTGTCTCAGCATTCCCGATTTTAAGGCGGATGTCAGCCGTTACTGGGCGATCGAGGTTGAAGGATTTCAGCCGAATGGCCAGCGGAAAACTTGGTCCTTCAAAGGATGGCCGGCACGTATCTTTCAACATGAAATCGATCACCTTGACGGACGGCTACTTACCGATTGCATGCTTCCAAGAACGCTCACATCGACGGAGCCGTACGGTACAGGTGCTTCGTCCGACCTACTCGAACGCCTCGCCATTTCCACCGAACCGCCCAAGGAAAAATGAACGGCATTCGGCGCCGGACCGCACATGTGCTTTGGCTTGAACCTCGCCCTGTCGAACGGCTGACCGGATCGATCCGGCGCGAGTGCGTGAATCATTTCGTCGTGTTGAGTGAACGCAGAGGAGATCGAGAATGTTGAAAAGACTTGTTCTTGCATTGGCTTTAGCGAGAGTTCCGATGGCCAGCGCCCAGGCCGACACCTTGACTGCGGGGCAGACAAAGACGACCGCGCTGGCGGACTGGTATGCCAACATTTACTACACTGCAGTGGAAGGAACATACCAGGTGGTGATCACGCTCGCGCCGGGCCCTCAAGAAGGCGGTCGCCCTATTTGAGTCGTGCACGGACTGGCCGACGGCGAAAGCCAAGAGATTTGGATTGGCGGTTTTGGAAAAAACACGCTCTTGACGACCTTGAAGGCGAGCCGTGCGGCCGATCAAGTCTTCTTCAACGTCGGCACACGAAACGTGTCCGTCCGGTAGAAGATCACCATCCTGCAGATTGTAGGCTGAACTGGCTTCGGCGATTCCGAGTCGCCCCATCGGAGGAAACCGAAATCGTCAACATGCACGTAGAGGCCGGACTGGCGCGCTGCAGGTGTCAGGAGCCTTATCGCGAATCATTTGCGCTTACTCTGTCGGTACTGGCGACCGTCGGCGTGAGGCGATGTTCGATTTAGGCTCGTGAGGGCACATCAATTGTCGGCCTGTATTGGGCGGGTTGCATCATCAATATGTACAGATTTGATTTGCGACACCCACAGGCGCCATGAGGCCGAACCCGAAAGCCAGTGGCAGAGTTACGCAGTGGAAAATAGGCCCTTTGTGTCGTCTACGTGCGCGACACGAAACTGTTCGAGGAATCGTGCCGCTCTGCTGCAATCTTCGCCGGTCGTCGCGCCACCGGCAGTGTCGGCGTCGTCAATGTCAATGACTGTGTCCGCAAGGCCGCCGACCCGTGATACGATTGGCTCGCGGTGCCGTTAACGACCGAGCTGTTAGAGTTCTTAAATTTTTTTTTATTCGAGCGGGAGCGCGTTGCGTCTCGCTTTCACGGGACTTTGTGTTGCGCGCTCACCTGGAACAGAAATACTGCGTCATTGTTAGATACGGAACGGGACATCCATCAAAGGGCTTGTCACCGACAATAATATTTGGAGGCCGCGCTCTCTGAGGCATCTTCATCCGGGAGCGAGCAATGTTTGAGAGCGTCGATCGTAGTTCCGCGAAAAAGACTCAGCCTGCGAAGCTTCCCGGAGCTAATCGTCACCCCAAGATCCTTCGGGCGTCATCGCTTGTGGTGGCAGGTGTGCTTTCGCTTTTGCTGGTAAATGCGGTTGTTCCGCCGATTGTCGCCGACCAATCTGACAGAGCGGTGGTGGATGCTCCCATTACGCTCCTGACCGCACCCATCGAGGGCGAAATCGACTCACTGACGATAAGTCCAGGTCACGCCGTGGATGCCGGTGATTCAGTTGCGCGAATTTCGAACGTCCGATTGGATCGCGGAACCCTGATTTCGCTTGAAGAAAAGGCGGCGGAGGCTAGGGAAAAACTGGCATCCGCGGTGGCAAACAAGAATTCGGACCGCGTCTATCTGAAATCGCTCGATTCCGAAATCGCGAACGAAATCGAACAACTCAAGGCACAATTTCAAACCCAGATCGTCGAACTGCGCGCGCGGGTGGCCGAATCCGTTTCTCAAAGTGCAGAAAAGAAGGCGTTGGTTGAACGCCAATCCGACATGGTCTCACGCGATGCCGCGAGCGTGTATATGCTCAAGCCGACCACCCACCAGTATTCGGCCGCGCTTCATAATGCGGATGCCGAAAGCGCCAAGCTCAATCAAAAGATCGCACAGCTCGATGCCCTGGGAAAAGGCATCTATGTGGGAGACGATCTCATCGCCATCGGTACCCTCGTTCAGAAACGGCGCGACATCGACCTCGATGAAAAGAGAATGGAAATCGAGGAAAAGGAACTTTCCGCGGTTTTGCAAGATCACCAGCGTCTCATCGACGTTGAGCAAAAGAGATTGGATACCTTGGCCGAAGCCAATGTGCTGGTTACCACTGCGGGCGACATCCTGAACGTCGGGGCTGGGCCCGGCCGGCATGTCAATGCAGGGGACACACTGGCGTCCCTTGTCGATTGCGACAAGAGCTTCGTGGTGGCTATCTTTTCGTATCGACAGGGGCAGAGCATGAAGGTCGGCACAAGAGTCCGCGTCGACGGCGCTTCCTTCCACTCGGGCATCGTGACGGCTGTGTTGCCCAAGACGAGCGATAAGATCGATGACCGCTTCGCCGTCCCGTTCCCGCAGACCGAGCGGCGGGAACTGTACGCGATCATTGCGCCTGACGGCCAGACCGATGGCGCTGCCCATGCGGAATACACAGCTCAGCTTGAGCAATTGACACCCTGTACCGTTGGTCAGTGGGTAACTGTGACCAAGGATGACGGCATCGTTCCTTCCATGTCGGTTACGTGGCGTCGCCTCGAAACGCTAATGACGTCGTGGCGCAACAAGAAAGGTCCCCTCCAACCGGCTGACGACATCGAAAGGAAACCTGAAACAGGGTTCGCCATGCTTGCGGCTGCATTTCGTTCGGCCTCGCAAGCCGGATATCAACCCCCCGATCTGGCACATTGGCTGCCCCGCATAGATACCGTCGTCTCTCGATGAAGCGATCCCTTGTCACCCTCATTTGCATCGCGACGATGACCAACTCCGTTGCGGCAAACGCCAGCCCGGACTCTCAGCGGGCGCGTTATTGCGCCCCGTTGGCCGACGCCGTCGCATCGCAGGCGGCCGGCTCCGGCGCGGCTTTCGTCCGCAGTTATGAGCACGGAGAAGACGAGAGCGGCCTGCCCGCCGGCTTGGCTTCAACTGCATTTGTCTACGATAACGCTCTCGCGGCGATCGCGCTGATTGCCTGCGGAAACGTGGCCAGCGCAACCACCATCGGCAATGCCTTGAGCCTTGCGGCCCGCAACGACCGCACGTTTAAAGATGGCCGCATTCGGAATGCTTATCGGCCCGGGCCGGTTAGTAGAGGGCCTCCGGCATTGCCGGGCTGGTGGGATGACAAGCAAAAGCTTTGGGCTGAAGACGCGGCCCAGGACGGCACCTCGACAGGCAACGTCGCCTGGGCTGCCTTGGCATTACTAACGCTGCATCAAGCAACGAAACAGGCCTCCTATCTAGTGGACGCCGAGCGCCTGATTGATTGGGTGATTGGGAACGTCTCCACCGGCAGCGGATTCCGCGGAGGATTCCACGGTTACGACCCGCAGCAGGTGAAACTCACCTGGATATCGACTGAACATAATGTCGATGTGTATGCGGCGGCCACCTGGCTATCCCGTCTAACGGGCGAGCGAAAATATGCCGATGCGGCATTCCAGGCCCGGCAGTTTCTCGAAAGAGCCTTCGCTGTCGATCATTTCCTGTTGGGAACCAAGCCCGACGGCAGTCTCGCCGATCCGTCGATGCTCGTATTGGACGTGCAGCTCTGGCCATGGATGGCAATCCCGGATGCGCCGGCGCAATGGCGATCTGCCCTCAATTTTGCGGCCACACATTTGGCTGTGAAGGACGGCTTCGATTTCAACGGTGACCGCGACGGCCTGTGGGTCGAAGGGACCGCGCAGGCGTCGTTGGCCTATCGAATCGCGAGCGATCCCCACCGCAGCGCGCAGTTGCTGGCGACGCTGGAGGCCGATCGAACGCCATCCGGCTTTCTCAACGCAACCCGGGGTGAGCGCGTATCAACGGGCCTTTCGATCAACCCGACGCCCGCGGCGACAGAAGCGGACTTTTTCTACTTCAGACGTCCTCATCTGGGAGCTACCGCCTGGGCAACGCTGGCGGCGACGGCGTGGAATCCATTTACCGGCAGAAAGGTGGATTGATGTTCGAAAGCGCCGCGGACAATTCATCCATCTTGTCGATCGATCTTGGCCTGCTGATCGGGCTGCTCGTGATGGGGCGGCTGCTTGATCCCTTGCAGGCCCTTGATCGGATCTTGTTCGGATCGACCGCCGGCGCGTTGCTGATGATGTATGCGCTGTGGCGCTGGCATGACACGCTCCCGACATTCGCATTTTCCATCCAGATTTTATGGGAGTATTTCTTCTTTGCGCTCGAAGCACTCGCCATCGTCTACACGCTGATGTCGATTGTGATTCTTTTTCGCAATATCGACCGGTCCGGGCAGGCTGATGCGGCGCAAAGCAGAATGGAACACGAAGGCGATTTCCCGCCCGTCGATGTCTTTATTTGCACCTATGACGAACCGCTCGAGATCCTAGAGAGGTCAGTTCTGACCGCCCTGGCATTGGACTATCCAACTGCCACCGTCTGGGTTCTGGACGATACAAGGCGAAAATGGCTCCGCGAATATTGTGAAGCGGTCGGCGCGCGCTACGTGACCCGGGACAACAACAGAGACGCCAAGGCGGGAAACCTCAACAACGGTCTTGCGGTCACGGCAGCCCAGACCAACGCCCCGCTCATCCTGGTGCTGGATGCGGATTTTGCTCCCCGCCCCGATTTTCTGAAGCGCACAGTTGGATTGCTTTCGAATCCGGACGTTGCCGTGGTTCAGACACCGCAGTTCTATTACAATCCCGATCCGATCCAGCACAATCTGCTGGCCGCGCAAAGTTGGGTCGACGACCAACGCTTCTTTTTCGACGTATTTCAGCCGGCCAAGGATGCGTGGGGATGCGCGTTCTGTGTCGGGACGTCCTTTGTCGTTCGCCGCGATCGGCTGACCGAGATCGGCGGATTTCCGAGCCAGGCGATCTCGGAAGATATCAATCTGACCTACACGATGCTGGCGAACGGCTACCAGACCTGGTGGCTGAACGAGAAACTCAGCATCGGCTTATCGGCCGAGGGAATACCCGAATACATCACGCAAAGGGCCCGCTGGTGCCTTGGAACGATTCAAGTGGCTCTGCTTCGCGACGGGCCGTTGTTTGGATCGGGATTTACGTTCACCCAAAGATGGCACTACCTGCACGGCGTGTTGAATTGGTTCTGTAAGCCATTCCTGGTGCTGCTGCTGATTGCGCCTCCAATCTATTGGTTTGCAGGCATGCCGGCGTTCGAGACGAATTATCTTTCATTCCTCCGATATGGCGTGCCGGCCCTGCTTAGTCAGATCATTTACATGGCCTGGATTTCGAGGTCGCGCACGCTGCCGTTTTTTATGGAAGCAACCCATGCCGTGACGGCTTTTGCGGTTACCGTCACGCTTCTCAGCGCTGCGGTCAAACCGTTCGGCCGGCCGTTCAAGGTTACCGACAAGGGCGGCGACCGCTCCGCCCACCGGACGCATTGGAAACTCGCATCGGTGTTCGGCCTGATCTCGCTAAGCTCTGCTGTGAGCATCGTTTGGGCGTTTGTCTCGCCATATGCGGCGAGCGAAATCTCCTCTCTCGATTTCTTCAATTTGCTCTGGGCCGGCATCGCGATGCTAATCGCGTTCATCGCGTTCCTGGTCTGCTTCGAGTTACCGCGCGGCGAGGCACTGTTCGCGGTCGATGAAGCGGCGATTCTTGCACTGGACGATGATGTTATCTCCGCTCTTGTCACGGGACTCTCGACATCCACTGCGCAGATATCCCTGAACCGAAATGTTCCGGCGCGCCTGTCCAATCAAACCGTTCAGCTTTATCTTGATGCGCTTGGGTGGATCGAAGCGGAAGTTTCAAGTTGTTCCGAAGCTGCCATTGGACTATGCCTTCGACCTACACTCACGCAGCATCAGCAACTCGTGGTCAGGCTGTTCGGCACGTCGTACAGTAACGTTGCCGATACCGCCAGCATGAGCGGAGCAATCTTAGGAATGCTATCGAGAGGGTTTCGAGGACATTGACCTAGGTAGGCCCGCTTAGCGAAGTTGGGTAAGGGCTTTGCCATCTCGTGTCTTTAATGTGCCAATCGCGCAGCACCAGTGCCGGCCGCGCAGCGCGACCCCTTGGCGCCTTCAAACCTTTGAGGCCCCATACCCATCCGGCCAACCAGCGCGGGCGATGTTTCCCGGCCCCTTGCGCGCGCATACCGCCGAGCATTGCGTCCACGCGGAGGGTCACGATTGCGGGAAATAAATTCCATGCCCGACACAAAAAATAGATTGGACGTTACGACTAGAGCGGCGCCAAACTGCAGCATGGGCCGGTCCAATTCATCTGAGCGATGCGAGCACTGCGGCGCCTTGATGGTGCTGGTGACGCCAACTGATGGTAAAGGGCCGGGAGCGCTTCGATGCTGGGAATGCGATCGGATTGACCCGATGCAGCTGCAATCGACCGCGGCGTGGCTTGTCGGCGAGCTTCGCCCTCCGAAGTAATCGGGAAGCCCGAACACTGGCTTGCTTTCGTAATCGATCTCTCGCCAGCTTTCGGCTGCCTCCCTCACGAGAAGCTGATGCGCAGTATCAAGCTCTACGGCAGCATTGTGATTCTTTCAACGCCCGCGCGCTTCGTCGAGATCGGGGCCTATAAGGGGCGTTCATCCTGCTAACTCGCCGAACGTATCGCCGAGACCGGCAAGGCCATTCACTTTGACGTCGTCGACACGTTCGCCGGCGATCCCGACGTCGGCGAGCGGGATCTCCGGCCCGAATTCTCCGCCAATCTCGCGCGCGCTGGCGTCCTGGCGCGCGTCGAGGCGCATCGCTGGGGGCAACTATCTGCTTCCGCCCAACGAGCACGTGGCGCGAGTCGGCTCGGTCTGCGGCACGCACGCCTATATCGTCAACATGGAGGTACAACCGGAGATCGAGGCCGGCTTCGGCGACTTGCGCCGCGTGATCGACGAGCACGGCGCTGGATGCGGTCAAGCACGATCGGTTCTATGTCCTACCCCACGGACAGATCGCGGCAAACGTTGCGGTAAGGATGAAGGACATCGTGGATGGGCGATTCAACAACGCAGGCCTGCCGCCGCCGACCGCACTGCTTGCCGAGCAGACCGAAGACGACTGGAACGGCATCGCGCTGCGTTCAGTGCTGTCGCCTCATGAAACCATCGAAGAATGCTGCAAGTTGCGCATAGCCATCGAGCGGAAGAACGTGTGCGACGTATTGATCCGGCCGGACGATCACCATGCACCCCCGTGCGCGATCGATGCCGCGCAAGGTGAAGATGTCATTGCCGCTCTTTAGGTCGGCGCAGAACAGTTTTTCGTAATCGCAAAGTCCGTAACGACCCTTCCGCGGCAGGAGGAAGGACGGCATGGCCTCGATGGCGAGCTCGTGATGACTCTGCTGGAAAACCGCACGGACATCGATCACCGAGTCGATGTCCTCGCCCGTCGGGGTATATTCCGCCACGGGAGAGTTTTGTCCTTCAGCGAGAAAATCGCACAGGCCGCGGATGCCGGAGCTGGGCCCGGTGGGACCCTCCGCGCCGGCAAAGGCGAAGATGCGCCAGCGGCCATCCGCCTTGGCCACGTGACCGAGCTGGAGCGGCTTGGCGTCCGCCAGGCGGATGACCGGCGCGGAATGAAAGCGCATGCCGATCGTCAGCCCCTCGGCCAGATGCTGATGGGTCGCTTCGCCGGTGAGGATCGAGGGACTGTAATGGGCCGCGGTCCCCGCCGTGTAGCGCCCGTGCCTGGCGAAATACCGCTGCGTCTCGGCCGGATCGAACCCTTTGCTTGATGCAAGCAAGGCGGCCCATTCGCGATCGAAGTCGATCAGCTCCTTGGCGATGGCCTGACGTTCTGCCGAGTAGCTGTGCAGGAGACTGGGTGCGCAGCGCTTCCGCAGCACGGAGGCCAGTTTCCATCCGAGATTAAAGCCGTCTTGCATGGAAACGTTCATGCCCTGGCCCGCTTTCGGGCTGTGCGTGTGGCAGGCGTCGCCGGCGATGAAAACGCACGGCAAACGTTTCACGACGTCCTCTTCCGGCACGTCGTCGAACTTGTCGCAGAGCCGCTGGCCGATCTCATAGACCGACCACCAGGGTACTTCCTTCACGTCGAGCGAATGTGGCCTGAGAATGCGCCGCGCCGCCGCGATCAGGTCGTCGGGCGTGATGTTGCGATTGGAAATCCTTTCACCGGCGTCGAGCTTGTCCAGCTCGATATAGAGGCGAAAAAGATAGCCCCCTTCTCGCGGGATGATGAGGATGCTGCCGTCGTTGGCGGACTGGATCAATGACTTGAAGCGGATATCCGGAAAGTCGGTGACGGCCAGCGCGTCCATCACTCCCCAGGCGTGGTTGGCGGAGTCCCCGTGCAGCGTGCGTCCGATGTTCTTGCGCACGGTGCTTCGCGCTCCGTCGCAACCCACCACGTAGCGAGCCCTGATCGTCTCGGTCTGTCCCTCATGCGGGGGATCGAGACGCTTGAGCCTGGCGATCACCCGATAGGGATGGGCATTGTCGCCTGTGGCCGCCTGCTCGATCTGAAGATCGAGCAGGCAGCGGGCATAGTAAGGCTTGAGGAGTGCCGGCGATTTGCGCATGACGTCCAGCCAGAAGTCGTGCACCCGCGCCTGGTTCAGAACGACATGCGGAAACTCCGACAGCCCGTCTTCGGTGTCCTGCACCCTTCCGCTGCGAACGATCCGATCTGGCTGCTGTTGGTCGGGCTTCCAGAATGTCGTCTCATTGATCCAGCAGGCCTCCTTGAGCACGCCCTCGCTAAAGCCGAAGGCCTCGAACATCTCCATCGTGCGACAGGCGATACCATCAGCCTGGCCGCGGAGAAGCGGGCCCGGCTTCTGTTCGACGATGCAGGTCTTGATATCGGCAAAGGCAGACAGCTGGGCCGCCAGGGTCAACCCGGCCGGTCCGCAGCCGACGATGAGGACGTCCACCTCCTCCGGAACCGTACCGGAGGATCCGGGCGCCGCATGGCGCAGGGCCGGGTCCGAGATCTCGGGGTCGCCGGCTTCAAATCCGTTCAGATGAAATTGCACGAAACCTCCCCGTGTCTCACGCGCCTTCCGGGCCGGCCGTGGCTCGTACTGATGCCGGTCAACGCGCCCGGGGCGGCTGCACCATGGGCTGCGTCATTATCTGCGGGGTCTACAGCACCCACGTCCATTTGCTCAGTATACTGATTATCAGTATACTTGTCAACGAGAGCCGGAGGGTTGAATGACGGACAACAATGACAAGCCTGGGCATCTGGCGCGCCGGTTCCAGCAGATCGCGGCGGCGATTTTCCATGCCGAGGTCGACGAGGCCGGGTACGACCTCACGCCCGTCCAGTACGCAGCACTCACCGCGGTCGCGATGCATCCAGCAATCGATCAAGCGACACTTGCCGGATTGATCGCCTATGACCGGACGACCATCACCGGTGTTGTGGATCGGCTGGTGCAGAAGGGCTTGCTGGTGCGGCACGCAAGCAACAGGGACAGGCGCGCCCATGAGTTGCAGATCACCGATGAGGGGCGGCGAATCCTTGTCGGGATCGAGCCGGCCGTGGAGGCGGCCCAGCGGATCATGTTGCGTGGCCTGACTCCAAAAGAGGCAGAGACGTTCATGCGGCTGTTGCGCAAGGCCATCGCTGCCGGCAACGAACTGAGCCGCGCGCCGTTGCGAGACGCTTAAATAGTCGCTGTTTTATCGCGTACCATCCGGATTTTGGCGCTAAAGGAGTCAAAGCATCAGGTAGGCGAGAATACGATTCCTAATCGTCAGCCCGAGGCCTGAACTCTTCCGGACCGGAAAAGACGCTCAAGACTACATTCGAAGCGAAACCAGTTCTTTCGTGGCATCCGGGCGCTCAGGGCAGTGCGTCTGTACCAGGTTAAAGCCTCGGCGGAATTTGAACTTGCCTCGTCCAAGCATCTGTATAGAGTCAACCGACTGGACGGTTGATTATTTACCTAGGAGCGCGATGATGCTAAACGCCAGGGGCGCCCTCGCGGGTCTGCGGGTCATCGATATGACGCACGCGCTCGCCGGACCCTTCTGCACGCAGGTGCTCGCCGACCACGGCGCGGACGTTATGAAGATCGAGCCGCTGGAAGGCGATTTCTTTCGCAATATCGGGCCTTGGCGCGACGACGACAAGGCCCGACACTTCGGCGGCCTGTTCCAGGCCTGCAACCGCAACAAGAGGTCGCTCGCCGTCAATCTCAAGGATCCGCAGGGCGCGGCGCTCGTGCGCGAGCTTGTGCGTGGCGCGGACGCGCTTGTCGAAAACTACCGCGCCGGCGCGATGGAGAAGCTGGGGCTCGGATACGACTCCCTCAAAGTGGAGAACCCGCGGCTCGTTTATACATCGATCCGCGGCTTCGGTGACGTCGCAGGCGGCCGCAGCCCTTACATGAGCTGGCCCTCCTTCGATATCGTCGCGCAGGCGATGGGCGGCTGGATGGGCGTCACCGGCACGGACGCCGACCACCCGGTCAAGGTCGGTGGCGGACCCGGCGATACGGTGACCGGTCTATTCGCGGCGTTCGGCACGATGGCGGCACTCTGGCAGGCGCGCACAACGGGGGAGGGGCAATATGTCGACACCGCCATGGTTGATTGCGTGCTCGCCCTGTCGGAATCGGTTGTCAGCCATTACGCCTATCGCGGCGTGTCGCTGGAGCCTATGGGCAACGCCATGCCGGGCATCGCGCCGTTCGATACCTATCGTTGCTGCGACGGCATCATCGCGATCGCGGCGCCGCACGATCCGCAGTGGACCGAGCTTTGCCGCCTGATGGACCGGACCGAACTGCTGGCCGATCCGCGGTTCGCGAGCGAACAACTGCGCTGGGAGAATCGCAACGCCGTGCGCGACGCGATCGAGGCCTTCACCGAAGTCCGCACCAAGGAGGAGCTTCGCGGGATATTCGGTGGGCGCGTCCCGTTCAGTCCGATCTATTGCGCCGCGGACATTTTCGCCGATCCCCATTTCGCGGTGCGCGACATGCTGCCCGAACTGGAGCATCCGGGCTCCGCCCGGCCGGCCGCGGTGCCCGGCGTGCCGGTCAAGCTCTCGCGAACGCCGGGAAGCGTGCGTCATCGCGCGCCCTTGGTTGGCGAACATACCCGCGATATCCTTGCCCAGATGGGCATTGAGCCGGAACGGATCGAGCGGCTGGCGCAATCGGGCGCGGTCGCGGTACGATGAGTCCATGACCAGCAAATCCGCACCCAGCATCGCCGCGCCGCCAACCGCGGCGAGTCCGCCCGGGCGTAAGCGCCGTGCCCCCGGCCAGAAGCACGAGGACAAGCGCATCGCGATCCTGCGTATGGCTGCGCAACTCTTCGCCGAAAACGGCTACGATACGACGTCGCTCGATGCCATCGCCGACGGCGTCGGCATCCACAAGGCGACGCTGTACCACTACCTTCCGAACAAGGAGACTATCCTCTATCAGTGCCTGCTCGCCTCGTTCGAGGATCTGGACGTCGAGATCGCGGCGATGCGCGACCGGTCCGTTCCCGTGCTCGATCGGCTGCGCCGCTTCGTGCGTTCGCTTGCGCGCGCGCAGAACGGCGATTTCGGCCGCTGCCTCGTGCTTGTCGGCGAACGTCCCCTGGCGCTGGCGCCGGGCGGCAAGATCAAGGAATTCCAGCGGCGGCTCGACATGGCCGTGCGCGAGTTGACGCTGGAAGGCGTGTTGAGCGGGCAATTGCGCCCGGTCGATCCGGGCCTCGTCTCGGCAATGCTGTTCGGCGCGCTGAACTGGGTTCCGCGCTGGTTCCGTCCGGACAAGCGGCTGTCGCTGGATGAAGTGGCGGACGCTTTCGTCGACATGCTCGCGCTGGGAGTGGTTCCGCGCGCCTGACCAGCCGGTCTCACATCGCGCGCGAAATCAGGTCCTTCAGCGTTTCGTTGCTGCCGCCGTAAATGCGTTGCACGCGCGCGTCGAGGTAGAGCTGCGCGATCGGCGAATCCGTCATGTAGCCGTAACCGCCGAACAGCTGCAGACAGTGGTCGATGATCTCGCACTGTTTGTCCGAGCACCAGTATTTGGCCATGATCGCCTCGGCGGGATCGATCTCCTCGCCGTTGGATAGCTCCATGACCAGACGGTCGACGAAGGTGCGGGCGATGCGCACCTCGGTGGCGCATTCGGCGAGCGTGAACTTCGTGTTCTGAAAATCCCAGAGGGTCTGGCCGAGCATCTTGCGGTTCCTGGCGTGCCCCAGCGCAAGCTCGATCGCGCGCTCGGCCGTTGCGACGCCGGTGACGGCGATCGACAGGCGCTCGCGCACGAACACGTCCATGAGCTGCCCGAAGCCGCGGCCTTCAACCCCGCCGATCAGGTTCTCGGCGGGAATGCGCGCGTCGTCCAGAAATATCTCGCAGGTATCGAGCCCGTTCTGGCCGATCTTTTCGAGCACCCGGCTGATCTTGAAGCCGGGCGTCTTTTTTGTCTCGACCATGAACAGCGAGATGCCCTTTGCACCACCGCCTCCGGTGCGCGCCGCGACGAGCGACAGTTCGGCCTGGCGCCCTTGCGTGATGAAGACCTTGTTTCCATTGAGGACGTAGGAATCGTCGTCGCGCCTTGCGGTCGTGCGCAGCGCCTTCACGTCGGTCCCGGCGTCCGGCTCGGTAATGCAGACCGACAATCCCTTTCGGCCGGCGGCAATGTCCGGCATCCAGCGCAAGTTCTGTTCGTGCGTGGCCGTGTGCAGCAGAAAATGCGGCGCATTGAGCGCGCCGGGCACGAAGCCGAAAGCCGTGTCGCAGATGCGCGCCTGCTCTTCCATGACCACTACCTCATGCGCAAAGCTCGCGCCTTGGCCGCCGTACTGCTCCGGTACGCTCATACAGACGAGGCCGAGTTCGCCGGCCTTCAGCCAGACCGAGCGATCGATCTGGTGTTGTTTGCGCCAGCGGTTGGCGTGTGGCGCGACTTCCTCCTCGAAGAAGCGACGCGCCGTCGTGCGCAAGATGTCCAGTTCGGGGGTCATCCAGGGGGAGCGGTAGGGCTTCAAGGCTTCGCCTCCAACATTTCCGGACCAATCGCGGCGCCGGTGGGGCCTGTTTTGGCCCCGTGCCTCTAGTTACCTTACGATCGGTCGGTCAAAAAGTCAACCGACTAGTCGGTTGACTTTTACATTCGTGGTCTTTAATCTTCTTTGAGGGAAGCACGCAATTTGAGCGATCCGCAGATCGCCGGAGAACATCCTCATGAAGATCGTCCAGGTTGAATGTGTGCCGGTATCGACGCCGATGAAGAAGCCGGTGATCATGCCAAACACGCGCATCGACCGGATCGATAGTGTGGTGATGAAAATCACGACCGACGATGGCCGTGTCGGTATTTCCGATTCCGGCGACACGTCATCCTGGTACCGCGGCGAGCTGCAGGACTCGATCGTTGGCATGGTCTGCCATGTTATCGCGCCGCGCATCCTGCTCGGCGAGGATCCGCGCCGTATCGAAAAAATCGTCGCCCGCATGGACCTTCTGGTGCGCGACAATAACCAGGCGAAGGCCATGGTCGATTTCGCCCTGCACGACCTCAAGGGTAAGATTCTCGACGTGCCCGTTTACGAATTGCTCGGTGGCCGAACGGTCGAAAGCGCAAGTCTTGGGTGGGTATTGTCCGCCGGGGCGCCGGACGAAGTTGCGATCGAGGCGAAGACAGCGCTGGCGAAAGGCTTCGCGCTGCTCAAGCTGAAGACGGGACACGGCACGCTCGAGGACGATCTTCATATGGCGCAGGCGGTACGCGAAACGGTCGGGCCCGACGTGCGGCTGACCATGGACGCGAACGGTTTCTGGACCTACGAGCAGGCCTTGCGTCTCATCCGCAAGCTCGACCCGCTGGACCTCGAACTGATCGAGCAGCCCCTGCCACATTGGGACATCGAGGGCATGGCGCGTCTGCGCGCGCAGGTGCGCACGCCGATCTACGCCGACGAATCCGCGCAGGAGATGCACCATATCAAGGAGATCATCGATCGACGCGCGGCCGATGGCTTGTTCATCAAGACACAGAAAGCCGGCGGGCTTCTCAAGTCGCAGCGCTGGCTGACGCTGGCGCGGCTGTCGGGCTTGCCCGTGATGTGCGGCTGCATGATCGGCTCGGGACTGGAGCACGGCCCGGCCGTGCATCTGTGGACCAGCAATCAATGGGCGTCGCAATATCTGAACGAATCGATCGGTCCGCTGATGATTCACGGCGTATGGGAGAGCAAGGACATTCCGGCAGGGGCCGACATTGCGCTCAATCCGCCGCGCTTCCAGAACGGGAAGACCTATCCGAACGAAGGTCCGGGATTCGGCATCGAGCTGAACGAAACGTTCCTGAGGAGGCACGCGACGAAGGGCAAGGAACCGCGTCGAGTAGACCTGTGAGTGCAGGCGCCGGCCCCCTTGCCGCAGTGACGGCGATCGAATTCGCCGGCCTCGGCCCTGCGCCTTTCGCCGGCATGATGCTCGCCGATCAGGGCGCGCGGGTCATCCGCATCGACCGAACGCCGAAAAGGAACGCGCCGAAATCCGCGCGCGACGGCGACGTGCTGTCGCGCGGCCGCGAATCGATAGCGCTCGATCTGAAGAAACCGGACGCGGTCGAGGTCGCGCTGCGTCTCATCGAGCGCGCGGACGTGCTGATCGAAGGCTTCCGTCCGGGCGTTATGGAGTCGCTCGGGCTCGGGCCTGACGTCTGCCTGCAACGCCGCCCCCGGCTCGTCTATGGGCGCGTAACGGGCTGGGGCCAGACGGGACCGCTGGCGCAAGCCGCAGGACATGACATCAATTACATCGCATTGACGGGAGCGCTGCATGCGGTGGGCCGACACGGCGATCCGCCGGTTCCGACAGCCGGCATGATCGGCGATTTCGGCGGAGGCGGCATGCTCCTGGCCTTCGGCATGCTGTGCGCGCTGCTGGAGGCGAAGCGATCGGGCAGGGGACAGGTCGTCGACGCTTCGGTCTGCGACGGCTCCGCACTGCTTGCTTCCCTGCTCTATGGCTGGCGCGCCACGGGCGCCTGGCATGCCGAGCCCGGAACAAACGTCGGCGACGGCGGCGCACCCTTCTTCAATGCCTATGCCTGCGCCGACGGCCGCTACATCTCGATCGGCTCGATCGAGCCGCAATTCTACGCGCTGCTGCGTGAGCGCTGCGGACTGACGGATCCCGTTTTCAAACGCCAGCTTGACGAGAGCCAGTGGCCTGCGCTCAAGGCGCGGCTCGCGGACACCTTTCGCCGGCGCACGCGTGCGGAATGGTGCGCCCTGCTCGAAGGCACCGATGTTTGCTTTGCGCCAGTGCTGTCCTTCGACGAAGCGCCGGCGCATCCCCACAATATCGCACGCGGCACGTTCGCCAAGGTCAACGGCGTGGCGCAGCCGGCGCCGGCGCCGAAGTTCGGCGGTACGCCGGCGCCCGCCTGCAAGCCCGTGCGCGCGGCGGGCGCCGATACGCGCCGGCTGCTGGCGGAAATCGGCTTCGAGGAAGCGACAACTCACCTGCTGCACACGAATACAGCCTGGACGGAAGCGCCGGGCTGAAACTGCACACACAAAGCCAAACGAGCCAGGAAATCCCGGCCAAGTCAGAGGGGAAACGTCATGAGCATACAGACCGGGGGTAAACCAATTGGGGAAACGACGACCGATACAATGACAGGCGGTCGCAGGTGGATCGTGATTGGTGCGGCCCTGGGTCTCGCCGTCGGGTTCGGCCCGATGTTCTTCAGCACCGCCGGCATTTTCCTGAAACCCATGGCGGAATCATTCCAGTGGACGCGGGCCGATGTCGCCCTGCTGCCAATGCTCGCCATGACCGGCACGGCGATCGGCGCGCCCATCGCCGGTTATGTCGCTGACCGCATCGGCTGGAGCAGGGTGATCGGCATCGGGATGGTTCTCTTCTCGCTGTTCGTGCTCGCGCTGGCTTTCGCGCCTCAGAGCCGGCTCTATATCGCGATCGCCGGTTTCGTCATTGGCCTTGCCGGCGCCGCCACGACAGCGGCAGGCTATCTTGCGATCTTGCCGCGCGTTTTCGACGCGCGTCTCGGCATGGCGTTGGGCCTCGGGATGCTTGGCACGGGCGTAGGCGGCTTTCTGATGCCGGTTGTCGCAGGTCGCCTCAGCGGCGTCTACGGCTGGCGCGTCTCTTATGCGGTCTTCGCCGCTCTTGCGCTCGTTCTGGGAGCGGTCGCGCATCGCATCATCTTCGCTAATCTGCCGGTCGACGACAGAGGCCCCGCAGCGCAGGCGCAGGACGCGGCGGCGCTAACGGGCGCGACCTTCGCCGAGGCGCTCGGAACATTCCGCTTCTGGCTTATCGCGGTCGTGATGTTTCTGATCTCAATGATCATCCTCGGTGGCTTCGTGCATCTCGCGCCATTCGCCACCGACCGCGGGCTGGGCGGCGACGTCGCGGCGACTGCGGCCGGAATCGTCGGGGCGGGGCTCGCCGTCTCGCGCGTCGGCGCAGGCTTCATTCTAGACCGGGTATTTGCGCCGCTCGTCGGACTCACCGCCTTCATCCTCGGCGCAGTTGGGTTCGTCATCCTCATCGCCATGCCGAACTCGCCCGCGCTCCTGCTGCTGTCGGCACTGCTGCTCGGCGTGTCGACCGGCACTGAAGGCGACCTGATCCCGTATATGGCTCGAAAATATTTCGGCAAGCGCGCGCTGGGCGCGATCTACGGCGCGCTGTTCGGCGCAGCCACGCTCGGCGGCGCGGCCGGTCCCCTCGTCTACGGTCTCGCCTTCGACCGGTTCAAATCCTACGCGCCGATCCACGCGGCGTCCGCGGTCGTCTGCGTGGTCTGTGCGCTTGCCATTCTCGCGCTCGGCCGATATCCCGCGGAATACCCCCGGAAAGGCGACACGCAGAGGATCTGGCGGTAAGGGAGGCGGTATTGAGACCCAACGGACGCGGTGCGCTCGAATCGCTCTACTTCACCTATCCCGACTTCACGTCGAAGCGGGCGCCGGAACTGGACGTCGCGGGTCTACGCCACCCGGTCGCGATCGTCGGCGCGGGCCCGGTCGGCATGACGGCGGCGCTTGCGCTCGCCCGCTACGGGGTGCGGTCAGTCCTGCTCGATCGCAAGAACACGTTCAATGACGGCAGCCGCGCCATCTGCATCGCACGGGCGAGTTTTCACATTCTCGAACAGATCGGCACGGTCGGGCCGTTTCTGGCGAAGTCGTTGGGATGGCGGCGCGGCCGCAGTTATTACCGCGGCGATGAAATCTACCGTTTCGAGATGCCGCATAGCGACAACGACAAATACCTGCCGATGTATAATCTGCAGCAGCAATATATCGAGCAGTTCCTATGGGACGCGGTCGAGAAGTGCGAGTTGATCGACGCGCGCTGGCGGGCTGAAGTCACGGGCGTCCGCAACGACAACGCGGGGGCGACGCTCGACGTGACCTCGCCCGAGGGCACCTACCCATTGCATTGCGGTTATATTCTCGCGGCCGACGGCGCGCGCAGCCCATTGCGCAATATGCTGGGGCTGCGCCTCCATGGCGACAACTACGAGGGCAGATATGTCATCGCCGACGTGCGCATGGCCCACGACTTCCCGACCGAGCGGCGCGCCTTTTTCGAACCCGCGGCCAATCCTGGCGGCACGGTGCTCATACATAGGCAGCCCGATGATATCTGGCGGATCGACTATCAGCTGCGCGCGGGCGAAAGCGAAGAGGATGCCTTGAAGGAATCCTCGATACGCGCGCGCGTGGGGGCAATTCTCGAGGAGATCGGGCACAAGGGCGACTGGGATCTCGAATGGTGGAGCGTCTATTCGGCAAACACGCTTTGCCTCGACGACTATCGCCGCGGCCGCGTGTTCTTCGTCGGCGACAGCGCGCATATCGTGCCGATCTTCGGTGTGCGCGGCCTGAACAACGGCATGGCTGATGCCTATAATATCGGCTGGAAGCTCGGCTATGTGCTGGCGGGCAACGCCGATCCTAAGCTGCTCGATTCCTATTCGCCGGAACGGCGCGGTGCCACGCTCGACGTTTTTGCGAACGCGACGAAGAGCACGCGCTTCATGACGCCGCCGACCCGAGGCTGGGCGCTGGTGCGCGAGGCTGCGCTGTCGCTTGCCGGGAAGCACGAGTTCGCGCGAAAATTCGCCGATCCCCGCCAAATGCAGCCCTATACCTACGGCGGAAGCCCGATCACCTGCTTTGCGCGAAACGATGCGGCATTTGCGCGAGGACCGGTCAGCGGCGCGCTCGCCGCGAATGCGAGGCTCAGCGATGGCAGTTATCTGCTCGACCACGCGGGCGCAGGATTCTCCGGCGTCTTTTTTGTCGATGAGACGTTGCGGGCTGAATCGGATGCGCTGTTCGCGCGTTTGCGCGCGCTCGATCTCCGGTTTACGTCGGTGGCGCTTGATGCGTCCAGCGAAGTCGCCCCGGTCTACGATGCACAGCCCGGAACCTTCTATCTGCTGCGGCCCGACCTGCACGTCGCCGGCCGCTGGCGCAGGTTCGACCCAGACGAGATCGCAGGTGCCTTGCGGACCTGCCTCGGAAAGGACGCCGCATGAGCGAAGCACGTTTCGACGAAATCGAGAAGATGTACGATGCGCTCGCTGAAGCGATCGATCGCGCGGGCCCGGCAAACGAGGCGCTGTTCCTAACTCGGCTGGCGTTGCTTCTTGGCGAGCAGCTTGGGGACAGCAAGGTCTTTCAAGATTGCCTCTCTGCCTCGCTCGATGACCTGGCCGAGCCTCCGTTTGCAGGCCAAAACGCCCTCACGGGTTAAGTTGATTTATTTTGAGGATTGAAGGGGTCTCATCTCACTCAAACAGACACCGTGACTGACCGCTGATCGCCGCAAAGCGAACCTTGACGTGAGCTAAACATAGGACAAACCGCGCGCTGTCGTTTTCGTTTGCCCGCCCGCAGAACCAAGGCCCGTTCAGCGGATTCACCCTCCAACGAGGTTGCGAGCGCCCAGAGGATGAGTTCGTCGAGAGCGCTCCATCCGCGTCCCTTCTCGATTACGGCCTTCGCGGATATCGGCCGACCACTGTTGGCGCAAAGCGGCCGTTCGTACTCGTAATGAGCGGTTATGGAACGTCCGCTGATGGCGTTGCCGAGATAGTCAGGAGTCATCTAGAGAAGACCAACAGCTCGCTCAAGGATGAGCCCGACGGCACACGATGTTGTCAGTAGGCTGCGGTCAGTGGATGGCGCATTGTCGATGACCTGCGATCAATGTGACGGCCGTGTCACCAACAGGAATCAGAAATGCTATCAGACGGCCCCAAATAGGTCATGAATCAGATCGAAGCTCACGCGGTGTGAAGCGAGGGCGTGCAACATGAATGAAGTATTTGAAAAATTCATTCAAGATCTCTCGATGCTCGATAACACGGCAGAAATCGAGCGTTTGTTGCGCCGAACCCTGGATCAATACGGCTTTCCGTGTTTCGCCTATCTAAGCTTCGCGCCAGGAGGCGATGACGACGACCCATTGGCAATGACGACGTATCCGAGTTCCTGGGTGCAGCAGTACTGCGCAAACCGGTACGACAGGATCGATCCGGTGATCGCGCGCTCAATCGCAACAACCCTTCCCTTCGCGTGGTCGGCCGACCGATTCGAGACAAAGCTAACCAACAAGCAAAAGTGGCTTTTGGAAGAGGCCAGCGAGTTCGGGATTCGGCATGGTGTCACCATTCCGATCCATGATCGCCAGGGAAAGGTTGCAACGCTCACGCTTGCCGCCTGCGAACCCCGTTTGCCGTTCAACGTCCGAGTCGAGCAATACCGCCATCAGCTACATCTCATTGCGATCTACCTGTATGCGCAACTGCGCAACGTAACGCCGGCGCTCATTTCACCGCTTCGTCCGTGTCTGACGCAGCGCGAGAGGTCGTGCCTGCAATGGGCGGCTCGCGGAAAGAGCGCTTTGGATACCGCGGAAATTATAAGCGTCAGCCGCCGAACGGTGGTCTTTCACACCGAGAACGCCAAGCGCAAACTGGGAGTAGCGACCGTGCAGCAGGCGGTCGCCAAGGGACTGATGTACGATATCATCAGCATGTAACCGCTCGTCGATGCAGTCTGAAATCTTCGCCCTGACCTGAGTCCGGTGACGGCGTTTCGGCTCGCCGATGGTTTGTCGAAGCGGGTCCTCGTATCACAGTTCTTCGCCAGCTGCGTCAGTGTCCATTAGCTAATAGTGTCAGCATTGTCGTCTTGTTCGGGGTCGGCGTGTTTCGGCCGCGTGGCGGCGCGCGGTCACGCGCAACCAACTGCAACTTATGGCGCTCCCGGCGCACGGGACACCTGTAAAGGTAGACAGCTCTAGCTGATGCTCACCGTCGGGTAATGTTCAACCCTAATCAACGGAATGAGAGCGCTGATGATAAGAATTGTCACGAACGACAACGCAGAACATCATGTCAGTAACTTGTATCAAATGCATCGCATTCGGAAGGCGGTCTTCAAGGACCGCCTCGGCTGGGACGTCACCGTAAAGGGCGAACTCGAGGTCGACGAGTACGACGCCTTGCGGCCGAGCTATCTGCTCTCGATAGACAGGTACGGTATCATTAACGGGTGCGTCCGCCTTCTGCCGACGACCGGCCCGAATATGCTTCGCGACATCTTTCCGTCTTTTGTAACCAGGGCAAGGGTGCCTCGCAGCGACCGGGTGTGGGAAGCCAGCCGATTTGCCGTGAGCGGGAACGCCACCCCGGCTGAAGCGGGCCTGTCACAAACGACCTACGACTTGCTGATCGGCGTACTGAGATTCGGCCTATCAAGCGGCATAACCACGATTGCCTGTGTCGTCGACGTGCGAATGGAGCGAATCCTGAGGCGTGCTGGCTGGCATCTCGAGCGCCTCGGCCCCGCGCGCCGAATCGGCAACACCATCGCGATGGCCGGACAGCTTGACGTGTCCGCGCAAATCCTCCGGCAGCTTGAAGCACGCAGGGGCCTCGCGCACGCCGCCGCGGCTTGATCGTCTACGCGCGACTGCACTCATCCCATTAGTCGAGATCGGAGCAAGAGACGTGAGCAACCCTTTCGACGAACAAGGCGGCGTCTTCGTCGTCCTGATCAATAACCAAGGTCAACATTCGCTCTGGCCCGCACCCGCCGAAATTCCGGCCGGCTGGTTCATCGCCTGCGAGCGGAGCAGCCGCCAGGCCTGCATCGAATACATCGCTGAGAATTGGACGGACATGCGTCCGAGAACCTGCGCCGATATCCGACGGTCGTGACCGCCGAGCCGGTAATCGATCATCCGCTAAAAGCATGCACGATTGGGGAAGCCATGGACGCGAACAGCAACTCTTCACAGGTCCTGCCGCTCACCGCTGCCCAAGCGGGCATGTGGTTTGCGCAGAAATTCAGTTCGCCGGATTCGATATTCAATCTTGCCGAGTCCATAGAAATTCACGGACCGATCGATCCATCGCTGTTCGAGGCGGCCTTGCGGCAAGCCGGGATGGAAGCGGAAACCGTACGGGTAAGGTTCATCGAGCATAGCGATGGGCCTCGACAGGTCATTTCCTCCACACTGGATACGGCCTTTCCATTCATCGATGTCAGCTCCGAGCCGGATCCGCAGGCGGCGGCGGAAAGCTGGATGATGGCGGAGTTGACTCGCCCGGTCGATCTGCTGACAGGGCCGCTCTGGGTCTGCGCATTGTTCAAGGCCGCGCCGGACCACTACTTCTGGTACCATCGCAGCCATCACATCGTCATGGACGGTTTCACGGGCGGGCTCTTCGCCCGGCGTGTCGCCGAGATCTACACAGCGTTCGCCGAGGGACGCTCTCCCGAAGAGGGCACGTTCGGTCCGTTGGGTCTGCTCCTCGAAGAAGAGGCCACGTATCGAAGCTCCGAACGATTTGCACGCGACCGCCAATACTGGTTAAAACATTTCATCAAACGGCCGGCCGCGCTTAGTCTCGCCGATCAGCGGCGGCAAAATGTCGGGGGCCTCCTCCGTCACACGATCCATCTCTCTGCTGAAAGTGTGAAGGCGCTGCGCGCGACAGCTCAGGTCAGCGGTGCAAGTCTTCCGCAGATTATGATCGCCGCGACCGCCGCTTATCTCTATCGCGTGACTGGTGTTGAAGACCTGGTCATTGGTCTGCCGGTGGCGGCCCGGCCCAAGGGGCGCCTGCGACGTGTACCCGGGATGGTCGCGAACGCTGTGCCGCTACGTTTGGCCATGAGCCCGGGCATGAGCGCGACGTCGCTCATTCGTGAGGTGGGACGGCAAGTCCGCGAGGCAATTCGGCACCAGTGCTACAGGTATGAGGATCTGAGGCGGGACCTCAATCTGCTCCCTGCCAACCAGCACCTTTTCACGACCGTCATCAATATCGAACCGTTCGACTACGATCTCCGCTTCGCCGGCCATCCCGCGACGACGCACAACTTGTCCAATGGCTCGGCCGACGACCTTGCCGTGTTCGTCTACGACCGCGGCGACGGGAAAGGCCTGCGGATTGATTTCGATGCCAATCCCGCACTCTACAGCGCGAAGGATCTCGCCGATCACCAGCAGCGTCTCGTGAGGCTTGTCGACGCGATCGTAGCCAGTCCCGATCGGCCGATTGGCGGAATAGACATTCTCGACGCGGCGGAGCGGCATCGGGTGCTGGTCGAGTGGAATGACACCGGGCGCGTCGTGCCGCCCACGACCTTGCCAGCGCTGGTCGAGGCTCAGGTCGTGCAGCGCGGTGACGCCACCGCACTAGTGTGTGAGGACACCACGCTCAGCTACGCCGCCCTCAACGCCCGCGCCAACCAGCTCGCGCATCTGCTGATCGCGCAAGGCGCCGGCCCCGAGCAGATCGTCGCCCTTGCCCTGCCACGCTCGGCCGAACTGATCGTCGGCCTGCTCGCCATCGTCAAGAGTGGCGCCGCCTACCTGCCGCTCGACCCCGATTATCCCGCCGACCGTCTCGCCTTCATGCTCGCCGACGCCAGGCCGGTATGCCTCATCACCAGCAATGCTATCGCTCAGCGCCTGCCCGAAGCCGCGCCTCGCCTTGTGCTGGATGATCCCGACACCGCCGGCGTCCTCGCCCGCCAGCCCGACACCAACCCGCGCGACCAGGACCGCACCGCTCCGCTTACCCCGGTCAACCCCGCCTACGTCATCTACACCTCCGGCTCCACCGGAACCCCAAAAGCCGTCGTCGTCTCGCAGGGTAGTCTCCTCAATCTCATGCTGTGGATGATGAGCGAATACGCGTTGAGCGAACCGGACCAAGTGCTGTCTCGGACGTCGGTTAGCTTCGATGCCGCGGGTTGGGAGATCTGGCTGCCGCTGCTTTCAGGCTCTGCACTGAACGTTGCGCCATCCCATGTCACTCGCGATCCGCAGCAATTGATCGACTTTATCAAGCATCAGGGCATCACCGTTGCTCAGTTCGTGCCGTCGCTCCTCGCAGCAACATCCGAACTCATCAGTCCGGCCCACACGCATCGCCTCAGGCACGTCTTCGCGGGCGGCGAGCCGCTGGCTTCGAGCCTGGCGAGAGAAGTGACGTCGGCCTGGAACGTCCCACTGGTCAATCTCTACGGTCCGACCGAGACAACTATCCAAGTGACGTCGTGGCCTTGGCAGCGCGACGGTGTTGGTCAATTCATTCCGATTGGGCGTCCGATCTGGAACACGCGGGTCTACGTACTGGACGACGGCTTGCAGCCGGTGCCGGCCGGAGTGGCGGGCGAACTTTATATCGCCGGTAGCGGTCTGGCGCGCGGCTACCTCAACCGCCCGGGCCTGACCGCCGAACGTTTCGTCGCCGATCCGTTCGGACTGCCGGGCAGCCGCATGTACCGCACCGGCGACCGTGCGCGCTGGCGCCCCGACGGCACGCTGCATTTTCTCGGCCGTGCCGACCATCAGGTCAAGATCCGCGGCTTCCGCATCGAGCCCGGCGAGATCGAGGCCACGCTCGGTCAACATGATGGCGTCGCCCAGGCCGCGGTCGTTGCCCGCGAAGACCTTGCTGGCGACAAGCGCCTCGTCGGCTACGTCGTTGCCGCCGCCGGTCATGCGCCGGACGCAACGATCCTGCGTCAGCATTTGGCGCGCACCTTGCCGGATTACATGGTCCCCGCCGCGTTCGTCGTGCTCGACGCGCTGCCGCTCACGCCCAGCGGCAAGCTCGATCGCAACGCCCTTCCTGCCCCCGACCAACAACCCGCCACCGAATACACGCCACCACGGACAGCGACCGAGAAGGTGCTTGCCGGCCTCTGGGCCGAGACGTTCGGGCTCGAGCGCGTGGGTATCCATGATAACTTTTTCGACCTCGGCGGTCACTCGCTGCTCGTGACACGTCTGATCTCCAAAATCCGTGCTGCTTTCGAGGTCGAGCTGCCCCTTGGTACGCTGTTCGAGGTTTCCACTATCGGCGGGCTCGCTGAACGGCTCGATCAGGCCCAGGCGGCAGCACGACCAGCTCTTCGGCCGGGCCCGCGTCCGGAGGTGATCCCGCTCTCCTTCGCGCAACGTCGCCTATGGTTCCTCAACCATCTCGAAGGACAAAGCCCGCGCTATCATCTCACGCTCGCATTGCGCATTTGCGGTACTCTCGAGCGGGACGCCCTCGAATCCGCCCTCGGCGATTTGGTCGAGCGACATGAGAGTTTGCGCACCGTTTTCCCGGAAACGGCGGGCACACCGCGGCAGCTGATCCTTAATGCGGGAATCGCGCGGCCCATCCTTGCGGTTGCGGCAACCACCGAGGCTGAACTTCCCCAGGCGCTCACCGCGGCCGCGAGCCGGGGCTTCGATCTCGCCGTCGAACCTCCGCTCCGCGCCGACCTCTTCGTCCTCACACCGCATGAGCAGGTACTTTTGCTACTCGTTCACCATATCGCCGGCGACGGAGCGTCACTCGGGCCGCTGGCTCGCGATCTCGCTGTCGCGTATGCCGCGCGCAGTGAAGGCAACGCGCCTGCCTTTGCGCCACTGCCCTTGCAATATGCCGACTACACGCTTTGGCAGCACGGGCTACTGGGCAACGAAGATGATTCGGAGAGCCCGATAGCGCGCCAGCTCGCGTACTGGAGAACCACGCTGCAGGGCCTGCCGGAGCAACTGGAACTGCCGATCGATCATTCCCGGCCGGCTGTTTCCAGCCATCATGGCGATACTGTCGCCTTCGAGATCGCGCCGGAATTGCACCAGGGTCTGCTGATGCTGGCGCGCGAGCAGCAGGCGAGCCTGTTCATGGTGCTCCAGGCCGGCCTCGCCGCGCTGCTCACGCGGCTCGGCGCGGGCACGGACATCCCGATCGGCAGCCCGATCGCGGGGCGAACCGATCACGCGCTCGACGACCTGATCGGATTTTTCGTGAACACCGTGGTGCTGCGCACTGACACGGCCGGAAATCCCAGCTTCCGTGAACTGGTCGATCGCGTGCGCGCCGCGGATCTCGGGGCCTACGCGAATCAGGATTTGCCGTTCGAGCGCATCGTCGAGGCTGTCAACCCGACACGGTCCCTGAGCCGCCATCCGCTCTTCCAGGTGATGCTGGCGTTCCAGAACGCGGGCATGCTCGGCCTCGACATGCCGGGCGTCACCGTGGTCTCGCAACCGATGAGCACAGGCGTCGCCAAATTCGACCTCGCCTTGATCTTGACCGAGAGTCCCCTCGCGCGCGGCCGGTCGGGTGGGATCGAAGGCAGAATCGAATACAGCACGGATCTGTTCGAGCGGAAAACCGTCGAAGCCATCGCCACGCGTTTGGTGCGCCTGTTCGAATCCGCAACCGCCGCGCCCGATCGGCCGATTGGCGGAATAGACATTCTCGACGCGGCGGAGCGGCATCGGGTGCTGGTCGAGTGGAATGACACCGGGCGCGTCGTGCCGCCCACGACCTTGCCAGCGCTGGTCGAGGCTCAGGTCGTGCAGCGCGGTGACGCCACCGCACTAGTGTGTGAGGACACCACGCTCAGCTACGCCGCCCTCAACGCCCGCGCCAACCAGCTCGCGCATCTGCTGATCGCGCAAGGCGCCGGCCCCGAGCAGATCGTCGCCCTTGCCCTGCCACGCTCGGCCGAACTGATCGTCGGCCTGCTCGCCATCGTCAAGAGTGGCGCCGCCTACCTGCCGCTCGACCCCGATTATCCCGCCGACCGTCTCGCCTTCATGCTCGCCGACGCCAGGCCGGTATGCCTCATCACCAGCAATGCTATCGCTCAGCGCCTGCCCGAAGCCGCGCCTCGCCTTGTGCTGGATGATCCCGACACCGCCGGCGTCCTCGCCCGCCAGCCCGACACCAACCCGCGCGACCAGGACCGCACCGCTCCGCTTACCCCGGTCAACCCCGCCTACGTCATCTACACCTCCGGCTCCACCGGAACCCCAAAAGCCGTCGTCGTCTCGCATATCGGCATCACGAGCCTCGCCCGAGCTCAGATCGAGCGGCTCGGCCTCACTCTCGACTCGCGCGTCCTGCAATTCTCCTCGTCCAGTTTCGACGCCTCGATCATGGAGCTGCTGATGGCGCTCCCCGCTGGAGCCGCGCTGGTCGTCCCGCAGGCCGGCCTCATTGCCGGCGAGATCCTTGCCGATACGCTGACCCGGTACGCCGTCAGCCATGCGCTGATTCCGCCGGCGGTTCTCGCCGGCATGCCGACCGAGCGGCTCGAGCAATTCCACACTCTGATCGTTGGCGGCGATGCCTGCCCGCCTGATTTGGTTGCGCGCTGGTCGGAAGGGCGGCGGATGGTCAACGCGTATGGACCAACCGAAACGACGATCTGCGCCACAATGAGCATGCCGCTCTCCGGCGCCGCGGATCCGCCGATTGGGCGTCCGATCTGGAACACGCGGGTCTACGTACTGGACGACGGCTTGCAGCCGGTGCCGGCCGGAGTGGCGGGCGAACTTTATATCGCCGGTAGCGGTCTGGCGCGCGGCTACCTCAACCGCCCGGGCCTGACCGCCGAACGTTTCGTCGCCGATCCGTTCGGACTGCCGGGCAGCCGCATGTACCGCACCGGCGACCGTGCGCGCTGGCGCCCCGACGGCACGCTGCATTTTCTCGGCCGTGCCGACCATCAGGTCAAGATCCGCGGCTTCCGCATCGAGCCCGGCGAGATCGAGGCCACGCTCGGTCAACATGATGGCGTCGCCCAGGCCGCGGTCGTTGCCCGCGAAGACCTTGCTGGCGACAAGCGCCTCGTCGGCTACGTCGTTGCCGCCGCCGGTCATGCGCCGGACGCAACGATCCTGCGTCAGCATTTGGCGCGCACCTTGCCGGATTACATGGTCCCCGCCGCGTTCGTCGTGCTCGACGCGCTGCCGCTCACGCCCAGCGGCAAGCTCGATCGCAACGCCCTTCCTGCCCCCGACCAACAACCCGCCACCGAATACACGCCACCACGAACGGTACGGGAGGAAAAACTCTGCGCACTGTTCGCCGAGACCCTCGGGCTCGAGCGCGTGGGCATCCATGACAACTTCTTCGACCTGGGCGGTCACTCGCTGCTCGCCATCCGCCTTGGCCGCCGCATCTGCAACGAGATCCGGTCGGATTTCCCGATCACGGCGGTTTATACGACGCCGGTCGTCAGGGGCCTGGCGGCGATGCTCGACCTTGATGGACTTTCCGACCGCACCCCGGATCTGTCCCGCGACATCTTCCTTCCGTCGCACATCAAGCTATCCGGTGCGCGCGCGCCGTGCAGGCCCAAACGCATTTTCCTGACCGGAGCCACCGGCTTCGTCGGCAGTCATCTTCTCTCCACGCTGCTCCAGGAGACCGACGCGCATATCGCCTGCCACGTCCGCGCCGCTGATCAAAGATCGGCCGAGACCCGTTTGTGGCAGGCGCTCGATAAGCGAAAGCTTTCGGCGTGCTGGGACGAGCGTCGTATCGAGATCCTGACCGGAAACCTCGGACACACGGCACTCGGACTCAATGAGAGGGGAACCCGCATTGTGCGTGACGAGTGCGACGCGATCTATCATTGCGGCGCGAACGTGGAATTCCTTCATCATTATACCGCGCTGAAACCCGCCAATGTAGACAGCGTCCTCACTCTGCTCGATTGGACCGCGAAGGGACGGCCGAAGAGATTGCACTATGTTTCCACGCTTGCGGTGATCGACAAGTTCCAATCCGGGCCGGTTTCGGAGCAGACCGACCTCACTTCGTGGCAGGGTCTCAAGAGCGGTTATAGCCAAAGCAAGTGGGTCGGCGATACGCTCGCACGGCGGGCACAGATGCGCGGTCTGCCGGTGTCGATCTATCGTCTGAGCAGCGTCACCGGGGATCGCGTCAATGGAATCTGCAACGAAACCGATCTGATCTGGCGGCTTGTCCGGCTCTATGCCGAGCTCGGGGCGATTCCCGACCTGGACCTTCTGCTGAACATGACGCCTGCGGATGATGTCGCGCGGGCGATCGTCCGGCTCGCGGGCAACGAAGCGTCCTGGGGCAGCGTCTATCACCTCATGAACAGCGAACCGCTTCATGTGCAGGAGGTACCCCGGATCTTTCAGCGGCTCGGGCTGCCGCTCGAGCTCGTGCCGCTCGATCGATGGATGGACATTGCGCGAGGGCGGCTCGCGCAAACCCATGACGATGATCTTGCAGCGGTGCTGTCGATCCTATCCAAAGAGGACACGTCGCGATCGCACCCCGAAATTACTTCGGACTCCACGCAGCAACAACTGGCTGCGGTGGGCGCGCCGATCGCGCCGGTCAGGGCCGTCCTGCTCGAACGCTATTTGGCGAGCTTGCTGCTTCCGGAAGTCGTGTCCGATGCTCTTGGGCCAGGTACTGCGGAACAAGCAGCGAGCAGGTTAGTGAGCTAGGGAAGGGGAGTGCACAACATGGCGCGGTTTCTCATTGCTGCCACCTCGGTACCCGGTCACGTCTTCCCCCTGCTTGCCGTTTCCCAGCACCTCATTGGTCGCGGCCACGAGGTCGTCGTGCATACCGGAAGCGTGTTCAGGGAGCGCGTGGAGGCGACCGGCGCGCGATTCGTCGCGTTTCGCCCGGAAATCGACATCGACTATCGGCAACTCGACGCGCGCTTTCCCGAGCGAAGCAAGATCGCTCCCGGCCCCGCTCAGTTCTGCTTCGGATTGAAGCACCTCTTTGCCGATGCCATCCCGCACCAGAGCGCCGGGATACGCGACATCTGTCGCGATTTCCAGATGGATGCGATCATTGTCGATACCATGTTCTGCGGAACTTTTCCGCTCCTGCTGGGACCACGGGAAAAAAGAGTTCCGATCGTCGCGCTCGGGATCACGGCCCTCGCGTTGTCGAGCGCGGACACCGCGTTCTTCGGCACAGCGCTTCCGCCGGCGCGCACGGCGGAGGATCGTGCCCGTAATGCCGCGATGAACTGCCATTTGCAAAAAGCGATCTTCGGCTCCGCGCAACAATACTTCAACGACGTGCTCGTGAAGCACGGGTCGCGCCCTCTGCCGGAATTTCTTTTCGACAGCATGATCAAGCTGCCTGATCTGTACTTACAACTCACGGCCGAGGCATTCGAATACCCGCGCCGCGAAATGCCCGACAACATCCGCTTCGTCGGACCGCTTCTGCCGCCGCCAGCCGCCGATTTCCGTCCGCCGCCTTGGTGGGACGACCTCGACAAGGCCGGTTCGGTCGTCCTCGTCACCCAGGGTACCGTCGCAAATGAAGATCTTGGGCGGCTCGTCGGACCGACTCTGACGGCTCTGGCGAACGAGGATCTGGCCGTGATCGCAAGCACCGGCGGGCCGCCCGTCGACTCGATCCCCGTGACGTTGCCGCCCAATGCGAAGGCGGCGACATTTCTTCCGTTCGACCGCCTGCTCCCGAAGGTGAGCGTCATGGTTACCAATGGCGGCTATGGCGCCGTCACCCACGCTCTCAGTCTCGGGGTGCCGCTGGTCGTCGCCGGGGATAGCGAGGAAAAGCCGGAAATAGCCGCGCGGGTCGACTGGGTGGGCGCCGGCATCAATCTCGGCACCGGCCGACCATCGGCCGCGCAGATTGGCGAGGCTGTCCGCACCGTACTCACGAAGCCGCACTATCGACAGTGCGCGCAGGCGCTGCGCGCCGAATTCGCCCGCCACAACGCTCGTGAGGGGATTGCGGAATTGGTCGAAGACCTGGCGGCTGGCGGGACGGCGGCGAGCGCTCGCGAAAATACGCGCCGCGCGCTCGGCTTCGTCGGCGCTCCGGCTCAGGGCGTAACCCGTCAGGCTGTCGACGTCGATACTGGTTCGACACGCACGATGTCGAAAACGACTTGAACCGCCGATGCTTCAAGCGGCGAGGGCGGTGCAGCCAAACCCACATCGGCTTTCGCAGCACGTTTGCTATCATGCGCTCCGCAACACCGATGCCGCTTTCGCGCTTCCGGTGAGTCCCGAAACGCGATCGCGTTTGCCGCAATCGCTCCGGCATGCAGCTGAGAAACGGCAGCGTGAATTTCTCGCCGGTCGCTGGTGTGCGGAGCAGGCGCTTCGGTATCTGGGTGCTGGTTCAACGCATGTCGCGATGGCCGAGGACCGAGCGCCGATCTGGCCCGACGGCGTGGTCGGCTCAATCACTCATGCCGGCGGTTTTGCCGCAGCGGCGGTTGCGCGGGCGGCGGACATCGCCGGGCTCGGCATCGATTCGGAACAGATCATCGACCCTACGGCGGCGCATGACATCGCTGACATCTGTATGGTCGATGAGGCGGGGCTGTTCAAGGCGGTCCACGGCCGTAGCTTCTGCGAATTCTGCACACTTGTGTTTTCCGCGAAGGAGGCTGTCTTCAAATGTCTTTTTCCGCTGACGCGGAAATTCTTCGAGTTCTCCGATGTGCAGATTACGTCGTTCGACTGGAATCGAAATTATTTCGCATGGACAACCGTCGGCGAACACATCGGAATTGGGCGGCTATCGCACGCCGATGGGTTTGTGCATACCTCGGTCGAATTGTCGTGGCTCGGTATAGCGGCTGAGTAGCAACGTCTCGAAATGGCGGCGCTCGTTCGATCCGGTCGACGGTCTTGCGAGCTGTTGGGTGTCAACCGACCCTTCAGCAGAAAATTAGCCGCAGGCATTTTGGGAATCTTGCAACATTACAACAAGGTCGGTGAAGTGAGGCCAGACGGTCAAGTGAAGTACGAAATGTATCTTATGAAGGTGAGTTCGCCGTCGGAATCCAAGACTCGCGGAGATTTCTGTAGCGTACTGGCGGAGATTCCGGGCGACCAGGCATTTCGCCCGCTTTCGGGAATTGAATGTCCGCTTTTCGCGCGCAAATGAGACGTGGTCGTGAGGTGAATTTTTCGGCAGCGATTATTACGGCAGGCTTACGAGTAGTTGCGTCGGGCCGGGATAACAAGTTTAACGAGACGTGCGACGGACGCAGCACGACTTTCATGAAAGGCCGTCTGGTGGACCTATAAATGCCTGCGGACGATCGAATTCCGGGTAGTCTGCCTCCAGCGCTTCGGGCTCCGTGAGGTCACTGAAATTCTCTGAAGAAGGCTGCCTTTGCGGCTCTTCGTTCAAATTCTCGCTCACTTGCCGCAACTAGGTCACAGGCGCGAAGCTTGCTGTCGATGGCCAGGTTAAAGATGACAACTCCGCCACCCCGCCCACCGCATCGCTCAATCGCGAGCGTATGATTTTTATCGACTGAGCAGTCTGGTCTCCTAAAAAAAACTCGCGACCGGCTGCTTATGGCGGCGGGTTCAACTGGTCGCTGCAACACATTCTGCAAACTTCTCAGCTGGGGTTTGATATAGCAAGGTCTTTCGGGGCCTTTCATTGAGCTGCCTTGCTATTGCGCTGAGTTTGGCTTGGCTATGTAGGGACAGATCGGTGCCGTGCGGAAGATATTGGCGCAGCAATCGGTTGGTGTTTTCGTTTGAGCCACGCTGCCAGGGAGACCGAGGGTCACAAAAATAGACCGCGACCTCGGTGGCCAATGTCAGGCGCTGATGATCGGCGAGCTCTTTGCCTCTGTCCCAGGTCAGCGACCGGTAAAGTTCACTGGGCAATCTCTGTGATTGTTTGATCAGCGCCGAGACGACACTTTCAGTATCCTTGTTCGCGACCTTGACCAGCATCACGTAGCGCGAATGACGCTCCACGAGCGTTGCGACATAGCTGTTCCTGGACCCGCCGATCAGGTCGCCCTCCCAATGGCCCGGCACGGCGCGATCTTCAATAGATGCCGGCCTTTCTCTGATGGACACGGCATTTTCTATCTGGCCGAGCCCGTTTCGTTTCAGGCTGGCGTGCTTGGAGCGGCGGATCGTGCGTTTCGCTCTAAGGTGCTCAAGCAGTTCTTTTTTCAGCACCCCACGCGCCTGAATGAACAGACTGCGATAGATCGTCTCGTGTGACACCCGGTTTTGCAGTTCCCCCGGATATGTGCGTTTGAGCCAGCCAGCAATTTGCTCCGGTGACCATTGCTGCCGCAGCTTGATCGATACTGTCCGGCTCAGGACCGGACGGCAAGCCAGCTTGCAAAGCTTGGGACGCAGCGCCCGATTCCAGGCGGCTTGATCGGACCGGGCAGCCCGATAGCGATCCATGCCACCATTGCGACTGACTTCACGGCTGATGGTCGATGCAGATCGTCCCAATTGCCGAGCAATCGAACGCAACGAACATTGCGTGCTGAGCCCTCTGGAAATCTCCTCCCGTTCAGAGAGGCTGAGCGCCTGTTTGCGGCGCTGCCGGACCGGCGGACGAATGCCACCGGTTGGCGAAATCACCGAAAATACCGACGAGGACTCCCGATCAAATCGGCGTCCGATCGAACTCATCGACTCCCCGGCCTGCCAGCGATTCCAGATCTCAGACCGCTGAGCGGATGAGTAGTAGATGCGACGTCGTTGCTTCATGGTCCACACTCCATCTTGCTGAAAGATTAGTGTGTTGCGCTGACCAGTTGAACCCGCCGCCCAAAGCGGCCGTTCGTCGAGATCGTGCCCTGATCTTGCAATTGAATTCTACGACTATCACACGTAGTCATCGACGGGATGAAGCCCAGCGCTGAAGGCCAGGATCTTTGGTCCTAGGGGTGTCTGAATTGTGAGGAGCGGAAGCAGAAGCCGATAGATTCCGAGCGGCTCGTTTGATGATCACCAACAGAGCCAGCCGGAATTTTCCGGCCAATCACCTGGCGGAAGACTGTCGTGCTGCAGTTACCCCTGCGGCTGTTTGGAGCGAGGTTCCCCGCCGACGGGGTTTGGCCCAATGGCCATAGGGCCTGGCGTGCATCTGCTGCTGAATACTTCTCTGTTGGAACCGCCAAGCTGCCTCTCGTTTTCAGAGACTGTGCCATCTGTCGAGGAGTTGTGCCGGCAACTCGACATCATCGAAATCCAGGCGTTGATGACCGAAGGCTTCGCCGCCGCCATCGGGTTGTGGTAGCCGCAGTGGCGCCGCTTTCCTCTGCCTTCTTTTGACGACAGCACTGGAGGCGGTCGTTAATGTTCGAGGTTGACGGCGCCACCGGGGTGATCATCGCTGGAACTCGCCTCCCGGCTTTGGCGCAACTCTTCCTTTAGCCGTGCCAGCTCCCGCTCCAAGCCTTCGATGCGGTCGAGGATCGGTGCTCAGGCCTGCGCGCCTCCCTTGATCGGCATAACCTTCTTGGGATCGAGCCAGTGGTCGATCCGATCAGCCCAATGCTGCATCAGCTTCGTGCGCGAGCCGATCAGCGCGAGCGGTCCGTGCTTCTTGTAGAGCCCTTCCACAGTCGAATTATCGAGATGCGCGAGCTGCAGCTCGACGACATCGCCGTCCCATGCCTTGGCGTCCTTGATCTCTTCGTGGTGAGACAGGGTCGAGAAGGTGGTCCGGAATCCGTGGGCACAATGATCAGTCTTGGTGTCAATGCCAAGCAGCCGCAAGCGCTTGTTGAGCGTGTTGTTTGATAGCGGCGTGTCCTTCGAGCAGGAAAACGCGTACCGGCGATGGCCGGTCAGCTTCTGGACGCTGCTCAGCATTGCGAGTGCCTGCCGTGACAAAGGCACGACGTGGTCCCAACCGGTCTTCATTTTGGCGGCTGGAATAGTCCAGCGTTCGGCATCCCAATCGACCTCGCTCCACTCCATTTCATTGACCATGCCGGGGCGGGGAATGGTCAGCGCATCGAAGCGCAAGGCAAGGCCAACAACGTCACTAAACCTCGCTCTCGTCCACCGCGCGCTAATGAGCTTGAAGACGCGCGTCACGTCGCGTGGTTCGGTGACGCCGGGACGCGGCGTCGAAATGTTGGCAATCATCTGCCCATTCAGGTTGCGGAATGGATTGTAGCCGTCGCCTTCGACATCGGCATAGTTGCAGATTTGCTCACCGATGCTGCGCACGCGGTCGCGGGTTTCCAGCTTTCCCTCGGCTTCGTATGAACGCATGAACGCGAGCACGTCCGGACGCTTGATGTCCTGCCTGCACAGCTTGCCGAAGCGATCCTTGACGTAGCCTACACGCAGCTCAAGCACCTCGATGGTCTTGGGGTCGCGCACCGCGACGATCCTGCCGCGTTTGACTTTCTCCACCTTCTTCTTCGCGAGCCACTCGTCGGCCCATTGCTCGAAAGGCCGGGCGGCCGCCTGCCTGTGCTTGTCGAGCTGCTTCTCGGTGCTCGGGTCTTTGCCTTCCTTGAGCAGGTCCTTGGCCTTGTCGCGCTCGCGCCGCGCGTCGGCGAGCGAGAACGTGCCATCCTTGCCGTTGCCGTAAAGGCCGATGGAGTAGGTTTTCTGACGGCTGTGGAAGCGGTAGCCCATCCGCCAGAGCTTGGAGGCAGCGTTGCCGGGCCTGCTCTCGTCAGGCGTGACGAAGAGATAGAGACCGCCGCCGGTCACGTCGGAAATCTTGGCGGGGCTCCACGCGCCGTTATTGAATTTCGGTCGGGCGGCGCGGCAGTCGACGTCGGTCCTGATCTGCTTGGGGTTGGCGGACGCGCCTTCGTTCTTGCGGGCCATCTGCTCAATTCCCTCGTTTGGATAGCGAAAGTCGCCGTGAACGTTTGTTCTCCCGATACCAACAAAAATACCAACAAATCGGACGGCTGGGATCGGATGAGAACAAACGGTGACGAATACCGATGTACGCGGAAGAGCCTATTTTTCAAGGGTTTCCGAGCACTGCGCGGACGGTTGCGGACGCTTTGGAACGAGCTTGAACAGCCTAGTTGGTGCCCCTGGCCGGAATCGAACCAGCACTCCTTGCGGAACTCGATTTTGAGTCGAGCGCGTCTACCAATTCCGCCACAGGGGCTTATCGCGCGCTCGGCCGGAAGGCCCAGGAGGTCGCGAAGCCGGCGGAATATAGCGGGCGGGGAGGGCGGGTCAACCCGCAGCTGTCGGAGGATGCCCGAAGAGATCGGACGGCGATGGCTGGAATGGCTTCGCCCTGCTACGCCCATGTCGGCCGCGGCGGATGTACCGTTCAGGGGCGAGCCGCTTCCACCTGTCATCGAACCGACAAAACACTCCGCTGTGATCGCGGCCGCCTCGACAGGGCGGGGCGCGCAGGCTAGGACGCTTTCGCCAGAGGAGATCACCTTGACGTCCGGCACCATTGCAAATCCCTCGCAGACGCGCGGCGCCGCCAACCCGGCGCTGACGGCGGCGCTTGCGGTCACGGCGATCGCGGCGGCGACGCTGGCGGGGGCGTGGTTCATCCAGCTGGTGATGGGTATCCAACCGTGCGAGCTCTGCCTCGCGCAGCGCTACGCCTATTACCTGGTGGTGCCGCTCGGCGCGCTGACCGCCATCGGCGCGGCAAAGGACGCGCCGCGCGGCGCGCTGGTCGCGGGCCTTGCCGTCATCGCGCTGGCGACGCTCGGCAATGCCGGGCTCGCCGCCTATCACGCCGGCGTCGAATGGGGGTTCTGGCAGGGGCCGACCGCCTGCACCGGCCCGGTCGGCAATCTCGGCAGCGCCGGCAACCTGCTGGAGCGCCTCGACACCGTCAAGGTGGTCCGCTGCGACGAGGTGCAGTGGAAGTTTCTCGGCCTATCGCTCGCCGGCTACGACGTGCTGATCTCGCTCTTGATGGCCGCGATCGCCGCCTGGGGCGTCAAGCGTGCCGCGCGGGGCTGAAACGGGCTCCCGCGCGTCAGCGAGAACCCGTCCCGGCAACGTCAATCGTTCGATTTCGGTCCGCCTTCATAGCGGTGCGTGTTGAAATCGCGGTGCGTGTTGAACTCGGCAGCCGATGTCGGCGGCATCTGATCGAATGCGCCGTAAGCGGAAAGATCGGTTACTTGAGGCCGATGCCGCGTGTTCGGCGGGGCCGTGCGTGCAAATGCCTGTCCTGAGACCGCAACCAGCAACATCATCGAGGCCGCTAGCGGAAGAATTTTCGTCATGGCTCTGTTTCCTTACGGTGTGAGAGCCCCCGGTGGTGCGGAGATGCGCATCGCGGCATAGGAATGCCAGTTGATTTCACGCACGTGTTTACAAACGTGACATTAGAATAGGTCTCGGGAATCGGCCTCGCCGGCAATCGGAACCGACCCGGCGCTAATCGTCGACGTCTTCCTGCGGCCGTCCGAACAGATGGATGATGCCGGGGGTTGCGATGGTGACAAAGACAAAGCGCGAAAGGTGATGCGCGCCGACGAAGATCGGATCGATGTGCAGCGTCAGCGCGAGCGCCAGCATCGCGTCCATGGCGCCCGGCGCGAAGGCGACGATGATGTCGGCGAACCGGACGTGGGTGGTCAGCGCGATCACCGCGACGAAGACAGCCGAGATCGCCACCGCGATGGCGAACGACCCCACCGCCGCATTGACGTGGCTGAGCAGGGTTTTTGGCCGCATCCGCGCAAAGCGCGAGCCGATCAGCGCGCCGATGCCGACCAGCGCGATCGCCCGTACCCATGGCGGCAGGCCGCCCTCGATCGCCCCGGTGCCGTGCAGCACGCTGGAGCCGATCATCGCGCCGAACATCCAGCTCGCCGGAAATTTGATCAATCGCAGCAACAGCGCGACCGCGACCGAGGCCGCGATCAGCTCGGCAAGCTCGAGCGGCGAGGCGATCGCGGTCGCCGCCGCGGGCGGGGATGACGGCGCAATTCCGGTCAGCGCCAGCAACATCGGAAGCGCTGCGGTGAGAATGATCACACGCATGGTCTGCACCACCGCGATCGCCGAAACGTCGGCGCCGCGCTCGATGGCGAGCATGGTGATCTGCGACAGCGCGCCGGGACTTCCGGCGAGGAATGCCGAGGTGCGGTCCCAGCCGTGGACACGCTGCAAATAAAGGCTCGAGCCGAAGGTCGAGCAGAACGTCGCCAGTGCCAAGAGGCCGATGGTCAGGGGATAGGCACCCATGTGCTGCAGCAGCTGCCGCGACACCAGCGAGCCCAGCGAAATCCCCAGCAGCACCAGCACCGTCTGGGTCAGGATCGGCGTTACCACCAGCGGCCTTCCCGCAATCGCCGCGATGCAGACCGCGATCATGGCGCCGGAAATCAGCCCGCCCGGCAGATTGGCCACGAGAAACAGCGCGCCCCCGGCGGTGCCGATCACGAGGGTTTCGAGCACGTTGAGGGTTTTGGCGCGGGTGGGGATGGCAAAGGCCATCGATGCGGGGATCAGGCTCACGCCGCCTTATGGCAAATTCGTGAGGTGGGGACAAATGCGCCAGCGCGGTGCAGCAATGCGCGTCCGGAAAAACGGCTCGCCGTCATGCAGGCGTCACCGGGCCCCGCCTTCGGCGAGCCCCGGTGACGGGTAAGACTATGGGGAGGCGAGGGTGCAGCCGCGGTTACGTCTTCGGCTTGGCCATCGCGTCCTTTGCCGCCTTCTTGCATTCGGACATGAATTTCTTGCGCTCCTTGCCGTGGAGGCTCTTGGCATCGGCGTCCTTCGAGCATTGCATCGATTCCGCGGACCGCGGCTTCTCGGCCTTCTTTTCCGTCTTTGCAGCCGGTGCGGGCGTCGCCGGCGCCGGGGTTTGTGCGAAGGCCGAGCTGATCAGGAACAGGGAGGCGATGGCGGTCGCGGCCACCCGGGAGGATATCGTCATCATGGGAGCACCTCAGGTTGAAGAGGAGGGCAACGTCGCGCCGCAATGCTGAACCGTGGATGAATGAAGTAGGGGGAAGCCGTATTTTCGCGGCACGATATTTTGGCGTGGCGATAAATCGCTCCGTTGTCAGGCGCGGTCACTGCGCTAGGATGGGGAACTTGCGGATCGTTCCGCCCCAGGGAGACCAAGGATGACCATTCAAGCAAAATTATTGTGCACCTTTGCCGTGGCGGGTTTTGCCGCGTTCGTCGCAACCGCGCCGGCGCAGGCCCTGACCGCGCAGGAGTGCAGTGCGAAATACCAGGCCGCCAAGACCGCCGGCACGCTCAACGGTCAGAAGTGGAATGATTTCCGCAAGGCCCAGTGCGGAGCCGACGCCGCCGCGGCGCCGGCCGCAGCTCCTGCGGCAGCACCCGCCGCACCGGCGGCGCCGAAAGAGGCCGAAGCCAAGCCGAAGAAGGAAGCCGCTCCCGCTGCGGCACCTGCCACGCCGGCCGGCCCTGCGGTATTCCCGAGCGCCGTGGATCCGAAATACGCCAAGGAAACCGCCGGCAAGGCCCGCATGCACACCTGCGTCGACCAGTACAACGCCAACAAGGCCACCAACGGCAATGGCGGCCTGAAATGGATCCAGAAGGGCGGCGGCTATTACAGCGAGTGCAACAAGAAGCTGAAGGGCTAAGCTAGGCGCCTTTCGACACGGCGGCAGGTCCGGGCGGTGCCTGGACCTGTCCGCCCGTAACAACGACGGGCTGAATTTTCACGAGGAGGGGCATGGGAAAGCTTGGCTGGAATATAGCTACATCGATCGGCCTTATCGCATTTTCCCAGACCGCCTCGGCGACAGCGGACAGTCGCGCGCCGGAGGTTGTTTCGGTTCATCGAAATGCAGCGCTGCCCGATCATTCGGCATACCTGCTCGCCCAGGCAGGCGGGCCCAAGGAATCTGCAACGACACCGCCGCTGGAGTCGAAGCAACCGCAAGACCAATCGTCTGCGGCAACTTCTTCGCCGCCCGCCGCGACGTCGACAGCCGAAGTCCCAAGGCCCGAACGAACCGTCCCGGGATGCGCCCTGAAATATATGGCGGCGGAACTGTCCGGCAAACTGAAGGGGCGCAAATGGAAGGAATTTCGCCAACAGGAGTGCGGAGCAAGCACCGTTGAGGTGGTATTTCCTGCGGCCGTCGCGCCGAAATACTCCGGCGATAGTCCGGAAAAAGCGCGGACACTTACGTGTGCGGATCAATTCAACGCCAACAAGGCGTCGAACGGCAATGGCGGCATGAAATGGATCGAAAAGGGCGGCGGTTACTACAGCGAGTGCGTCGTTCGCCTGAAGGGTTGAGTCGGCAGTAAAACTGGAAGGCCTGCGCGTCGGCCCGCTCCGGTGCGAGGCCCGGCGCCGAGACCCTGATCGAGACCATGACCGCAACCTTGATGGCGCTGCCGTGGCGCGGCTGAGAGCCCCGCGGAGGCGTGCTGCGCGGCGATTGACAAGCGCGTGCGGGAAACGCCTGATGCGCAAGTTCTCTGCGCGCAGGTCTTTGATGATCGCAAGTTTAAGCTTGATCCTGCTGTGCCAACTGGCCGGCGAAGTCTTTGTGCGCGCTCTCGCGCTGCCGATGCCGGGTCCGGTGGTCGGCCTCGTGCTGTTGCTGTCGCTATTGGTAGCGCGCGATCGTTTTGCCGTTCTCGCGCGCGGGCCGCTGCAGGGCGGCGGTGTGGAGAATGCCAGCCGCGGCCTGCTCGCGCATCTGTCGCTGTTGTTCGTTCCCGCCGGTGTCGGCGTCGTGCAGAAGCTCGATCTGATCGCAGCCCATGGCATCGCCATCGTCGTCGTGCTGCTGCTCTCCGTGGTGGTGACCCTGCTGGCGACGGTGGCGACGTTCCTGGTTGTGAGCCGGCTTACGGCGCACGGGCGGGGCGCGCCATGAGCGAAAATCCGTTCTCGCTGTGGGTCTATCTCTCGCAGTCGCCGCTGTTGTCGCTGACCGTGACGTTGCTGATTTACGCGGTCGCCGACGCGGTATCGCTTGCGACCCATCGGCACGCACTGGCCAATCCCGTGTTTCATTCGATGTGGATTATCGGGGCATTCCTGCTGCTCACCGGCACCTCCTACACGACCTATTTCGAGGGGGCGCAGTTCGTGCACTTCCTGCTCGGGCCGGCGACGGTGGCACTCGCCGTGCCGCTCTACGAGAACCGCAAGGCGGCGCTGGCGGCGATCCTGCCGATGCTGGCGGCGCTCGCGGTGGGCTCCGTGACCGCGATCGGCTCGGCGATGTTGCTGGCGGAGGCCGCAGGGCTGCCGCGCACCGTGGTGGTGTCGCTGGCGCCGAAGTCGGTCACGGCGGCCGTTGCGATGGGCATCAGCGAATCCCTGCATGCCGATCCGTCGCTGACGGCGGTCGCGGTCATCCTCACCGGCATCATGGGGGCGATGATCGTCACCCCCTTGATGAACCGGCTCGGCACCAGGGACCTCTGCGCCCGAGGATTCGCGGTCGGGATCGCGGCGCACGGTCTCGGCACCGCGCGGGCGTTCCAGGTCGATGCGGTCGCGGGCGTGTTCGCCAGCATCGGCATGAGTCTCAACGCGCTCGTGACCTCGCTATTGGTGCCGCTGGCGGTGACGCTGCTGGCGCGCTGATATCGATTGCAGTTTCGCGCCAACGCCGTCATAGAGATTTGCAGAAAATCATCTCAGAAAATCGCCTGGAATTCCCTGGGGGCCCGCCGTGCAAGTGATGTTACCGACTTGATGATCTCCGTGATGCAGGGCGTGCTCGGGCTGCTATCGGGCGCGCTGGTCGGATTTTCGCTGGGGCTGGTCGGCGGCGGCGGGTCGGTGCTGGCGGTGCCGCTGATGGTCTATGTGGTCGGCGTGCCCGACCCCCATGTCGCGATCGGCACCAGCGCCATCGCCGTGGCAACCAATGCCGCATTCAATCTGTCGAACCATGCGCGCGGCGGCACCGTGCGCTGGTCATGCGCGCTGACTTTCGCCGCCGCCGGCATCATCGGCGCCTTCGTCGGCTCGATCTTCGGCAAGATGCTCGACGGCCAGAAGCTGCTGGCACTGTTCGCGCTGGTGATGCTGGTGATCGCGGCGCTGATGCTGAAGACGCGGGCGCGGGTCGGGCTGCCCGACGTGCAGATGAGCTGGTCCAACATGCCCGCCATTGTCGGGCTGGGGCTCGCCACCGGAACCCTGTCCGGCTTCTTCGGCATCGGCGGCGGCTTCCTGATCGTGCCGGCGCTGATGCTGGCGACGGGCATGTCGATCCTGAACGCGGTATCCTCGTCGCTGGTCGCGGTGACCGCGTTCGGGCTGACGACGGCCGCCAGTTACGCCTGGTCCGCGCTGATTTCCTGGCAACTGGCGGGAATCTTCATCGCGGGCGGCATCGCCGGCGGATTGATCGGCACTCGGTCGGCGCGGCATCTCGCGGCGCGGCGCGGGGCGCTGAATGTCGTGTTTGCCGCTGTCATTATCGCGGTAGCGCTCTATATGTTGGTCCGCAGTTTGACCCCTATTCTGATGAGCGCGCCTTGAGCGCCGGCCCGGAGACCTTTGGATGATGAAATCGATCGATCCGGCGCCGCCGTATCAGGGACGCAGCCGGCGCGAGGCGCTTGGCCTGCTCGGCGCGGGCGCCGCCATGCTGGGCCTGGGGATCCTGCCACGCGCGGCGCTGGCGCAAAACAGCGACGAGACGGTGCTGACCGAAGCGTTGGTGCTGCGCGATCCAGATATTCCGGTGGCGGGCAATCCCAATGGCGACATCACGATCGTCGAGTATTTCGATTACCAATGTCCGTATTGCCGCAAGGTCGAGCCCGAACTGAAGCAGGTGGTGCATGACGACGGCAAGGTCAGGCTGGTGCAGAAGGACTGGCCGGTTCTGGGACCGGTCTCGGTCGTTGCTGCGCGGATGGCGTTGGCCTGCAGATACCAGGACAAATATCTTCAGGCCCATGACGCGCTGATCGGCGTCAACTCGAAGCTGACCGAGCCGCGCATCCGCGAACTGCTGGCCAGCGCCGGCATCGATGTCGACCGTGCCGCCCGCGACCTCGACACCAACGCCAAGGCGATCGACGCGGTTCTCGCGCGCAACAACGATCAGGCCAGCGCGTTCGGCTTCAACGGCACGCCGTCCTTCATCGTCGGCAAATTCCGCGTGCCGGGCGTGCTCACCATGGAGCAGTTCGGCATGGCCATCGCCGACGCGCGAAAAGCGGCCAAAAAGAAGTGAAGAAGAAATGAAGAGGAAATAGCGCAGACAAAGGCAGAACGCCCTCGCCGCAAGGCGAAGGCGCTTATTTGGCTGACCGGCTCGCGGATATTTTCGCGACGACCTGAGAGATTGTTTGAGAGACTACTTGGACGACAGCCGGATCCAGTCGTCGTGGGCGCGCGTCTTCAGCGCGTGCCAGTCGGAGGCGGCGACGTCCCAGTTAACGATGGTCCGATTGGCCTCGGCCACCTGGCCATTGGCGACGGTGGAGGTCTGCATCGAATCATAGGTGTAGACGCCTACGACCAGCAGCAGCGCCCCCAAGATCATTCCAAGAAAAACCCGCATGAGAACCTCCTGTGAACGCCAACAACGCGAACGGGGAAGGATGGTTCCATCCCGTTTTCGCGCCGGGCAGCCGGGAAAAGGTCAGCCCAGGTTAAAAATGTGTCTTGTTAAAGATGGGTCTTGGCCGGCGCTGGCGCAGCTGATGGCGCGGCAGCCGCCGTTGTCACGAGATTGAGCGATTTCAGCTCGTCCGGCTTGAACACAAACAGCCTGTCATGGGGTGTCTCCATGGCATGCACCCATACCTGCAGGCTGACGCCCATCTCGTCGAGATAGCGCTGGCAGCGCGCCGAGATATTTTGCGCCAGGCTCATCTCATCGCGCGGCGCTTGGTTGGCGGCCGACGGCATCGCCGTGACCTGATGCACGCCGATCGATGCCCTCTGGCCGGCGCGGCGCTCGACGCCGCCGGCGAACACCAGAGGACAGGATGAGACGCAGTATTTTCCCGCCTCGACCTCGGTTGCGAATTTCCGTTCGCGAATCAGCCGGCCCATGGCGAGCGCGTCGGCCACCGAACCGCCCGGCGAATTCAGCACCACGGTCTTGATGTAGTCGCCGTGTCTTCCGATCTCGGCAGCGAAGCTTTGCGAAATTCCTGGCGTGATACTGCCGGTCGCCAGCAATTTGCCGCCGCCGACTAGTTCGAACGTCATCGGTTGCGCGAGTGCGCTGTCGGGCTGTGGCAGCGGCATCAGGCGCTTGTCGCCGCCCGGCAGCAGCGGCGACAGGATCGATGGCACCAGGCTGGGAAGGTTCAGCGTCGGTGAATCTTCCCTCACCTCGGCTGGCGCTGCGGCGCCGCGATCTGGTATCGCGATCCAGCCCTGCATGCTGGCGAGGTCGACCGCGAGGACGGTGATCGTGACCGCCAGCGTGCAGCGGAAAATCCAGCGCAAGATGGCCTCGTCGGCGCTACCCGCCAGCCAGGCATGAAAGCGTTGCCCCGGGCTCAAAGACTGCGACATCGGCGGAGACTATTTGGTGAGCCGCGCGGACGGCAGCGAGGTGACATTCTCGTCCGCCGCCGCAGCCGCGGGATCCGCGGCCGGTGGTTTGCCGTCGTCGACCTGCACCTCGCCCGGCGCGGTCTTCAGCCGCGCTTCCTCGACCTCGCGCGCCATCTGCATCGCCGACACCAGTTCGCCGACGGTCATGTTCGACGCGCTGACCGCCGGAAGCCCCTCGCGCCGGATCGCGGCGTGCACCACGCACAGGATCAGCACGAGTACTGCCGGCATCAGGTCGATCGATATCGCACCGGCCCAGCTCGGAATGAAATCGCCGGCATAGCGCAACACCGCTTCGGCCGGTGACAGCGTCTGGAACCTGATCGGTTCGACCCGCGGTGTCGCCAGGATCTTGTCCGCGGCATCCGAGAGCGACGCTGCTTGCGCGCCGATCGAGCTCTCGACCTTGCCGACCACCGCGGTCTGGCGATCCGCCAGATCGGCGGTGCGGCCGCCGGCGGCGGGCGCAATGAAGCTCGACGACAGCGATGTCGCCGCGCGTTTGACCGCGGGCGCCACGGAGGTCTGCTGCAGATTGGCGATCACGCCCATCAGCGCCAGCGATTCCGTTGCGAATGCATCGCTGCGCGTTGCGATTGGTCCGCGATCGCTGATCAGTTCGCGCATCCTGGCCAGACTCTTGCTGCCTTGGTCGTAGAGAGCCGAGACACGCTTGCCGGAAGCCTGGACTTCCTGGCCGAGACTGTCGAGCTGCCCCGACATCTGCGTCAGAAGCTGGACGACGGTGCCGGAGCCCGAGGTGCCCGTCAGCGAGCCGGCGCGTTCGGCATCGGCGAGCTTTGCGAAGCGCGACGACGCCAGCTGGATATCCGGCAACAGCCCCTGGGCGGCGATGGCGTCGGTATTGGCGGTATCGAGATCGCGGGTGTAATCCTGCACCGTGGTGGCGAGATGCTGCTGGATAGCGGCGGCGCCGGCCAGTGCCGACGCATTCAGCCAGGACGACATCGCCACGATCATCAGGGAGCCGAGCAGCATGCAGCCGAACATCAGGCTGCGGCCGGTGCGATGGGTCACATGCGGCATGAACTGCATCAGGAAGACCCAGAACGTGTAAATGCCGACCGACACTGCGACCGAGTAGATCACCGCGGCGAAGAACACCGTGGTCGGGCTGCCGTTGAGCAATTCGCGGACGCCGAGATAGGTGTAGACGCCGGCTGCCAGCGCGAGGATCGCGGTGGTCAGCTTCAGCGTCACTTCGAGGCGTGCGACGCCCTTCGAAAGCCACACCGACGCAGACGCGCGGGAAGGCAGGGTTTGAGAAGGCAAACTTTGGGAGGCAGGGGCAGTATTCGAGGGCATGGTGTGGTTTCCGCGCTGACCAGCGCCCCCGCTTCTCTTTACCTTTCTGGAGAAAAATTCGGACGAGATTATGTCGCATGTGCCCAATCATCAGGCGTCACAAAGGCTTGAAACGGACGTGAGCCGTGCATCAATGAAGGGTGCCTTACTGCGTCAAGGAGAAGACATGACCGACAAGACCAGCAAAGTTGCGATCGTCACCGGCGCCTCGCGCGGTATCGGCGCCGCGGTGGCGGAACGCCTCGCGACCGACGGCTTCACCGTCGTCATCAACTATTCCGCCAATGCAAAATCCGCCGAGACACTCGCCCGTAAGATCGAGGGCAAAGGCGGCCGCGCGCTCGCCGTCAAGGCCGACGTCGCCGATGCCGGCGCGGTCCGCGGCATGTTCGACGCCGCGCAAGCCGCGTTCGGCGGCGTCGACGTGCTCGTCAACAATGCCGGCATCATGACGCTTGCCAGGATCGCCGACAGTGACGACGCGCTGTTCGACCGGCAGATCGCGGTCAATCTCAAGGGCAGCTTCAATGCGATGCGCGAGGCCGGCAAGCGGCTGCGCGACGGCGGCCGGATCGTCAATTTCTCCACCAGCGTGGTCGGGACCAAGCTGGAAACCTACGGGGTCTATGCCGCCACCAAATCGGCGATCGAGACCATGACGGCGATCCTGTCCAAGGAAATGCGCGGCCGCAACATCACGGTCAACGCGCTGGCGCCGGGCCCGACCTCGACCGACCTGTTTCTCGAGGGCAAGTCACCCGAACTGGTCGAGCGCATGGCGAAGATGAATCCGCTGGAGCGGCTCGGCACGCCCGAGGACATCGCTGCCGTGGTCGCATTCCTGGTCGGTCCCGACGGCGGATGGGTCAACGGCCAGGTGCTGCGTGCTAATGGCGGCATGGTCTGACCATCATCCTTTGCCGCTCAGCCAGTTCAGGATCGGCGCGTTCATCTCGCGTGGATAGCAATGGCTGAGATCGTCGAGTTCCCGGTAGGTGACATCGGCGCCGGCCGCCGCCAGCGCGTCGCGGGTCTGCCGCGCGACCTGCACCGGAAACATCCAGTCGAGCCGGCCGTGCACAAGATAGACCGGCAGGCCGCGCAATCTTCCCCCGTCGGCCATCTCCGCCATCAGCGGATGGAAGGTGGCGGAGACCGGCGCCAGATGGGTGAAGGGCGAGGCGCTCTCAAGTCCGGTGACGTAGCAGAACGTGCCGCCGTCACTCATGCCGGTCAGCAGCAGTCTTGCCGGATCGACGTTCCAGCGGCTGCACACGGCGCCGAGAATGCGGCCGAGGTTTGCAGTGTCGTCGTCATCGCCCATCAGGGCCCAGGTATTGCCGGTCGCTGTCGGCGCCACCAGGATGGCGCCCTGGCTGCGCGCCTCGCGCAGCCAGCTCCACAGGAAGCCGCGGCCGTTGCCGCTGCCGCCATGCAGCGCCATCACCAGCGGCCAGGCGCGGTCGGGCGTGTAATATTCCGGCACATACAGTGAGAAGCCGCCGCGGCTGCCGGGTTCGTTGTGGTCGTGAAAGATCCCGGTGTTTTCGGCTGCCGGTTCCGCGAGGCGCGCCAGCAGGGTTGCATCCTCGCGCAGGGCGGGATCGACAAAAAACTCGCTCACCGGCGGCAATCTTGCCCCGAGCGGATAAAGCGCCTCCTGCGCGCGGGGGGCGTGACGCAGTGCGCGAAACACCGCGATCAGATCGCCATTGCCGTTCTGGACCTCGCGCAATCCCGCGAACGCCTTGAGCGCCGCGTCGCTGGCGGCTTCGAGCGCGGTCCGGATGCTGGCGTACGGTTCGGGCCAGCCGGCGAGGCGCGGACGAACCGCCTGCAAGGCTTGGTCCGGCTCGCCCGCGGCCATCATGACCGCGGCGAATTCCGGCGGGTTCAGATGACGGGCGACAAAAGCGAGCGCCTCGAGCGACTGCAACAGCGGCGGCAGCACGGCCACGATGTCGTCGACCACGGCCTCGCTCATTGCCCGTCCCCCGCGTGTGCGATTCCATAGCGTTTTCGAGCGAAGTGGATACCGGTTCGCGTGAAGAAAACGCGTCAGATAAAGCAAATGGAGATCGGTTCTGATGCCGTCAGAACCGGTCAGGCCCTAGTGCAGCTGCGGGCCCTTCAGCAGCCTGGAGCGGTCGGTCGAGGTCAGCGTTACGTCGAAGGTGACGCCGTCATGATAGACGGTGAGCGGGACGTCGACGCCTGCCGGCCCGAGTGCCCAGAGTTTGCGGTAGAAGCCGGTTTGACTGGAGACCTTCTCGCCCTTCACTGCCAGGATGACGTCCCCGGCCTTGAGTTCGGCGCGCGCCGCGGGCCCCTTGGCGGAGATGCCGATCACCACCACCCTGTTGTCGATCTCGGTCGAGTACATTCCGAGCCAGGGCCGCGCCGGCTTGTTGACGCGGCCGAATTTTCGCAAATCGTCGAGCACCGGTGTCAACAGATCGATCGGCACGATCATGTTGACGTGCTCGCCCTTGCCGTCGCGTTCGCGTTCAAGCTGCAGCGAACCGATCCCGATCAGTTCGCCGCGGGTCGAGATCAGCCCGGTGCCGCCCCAATTGGGATGCGCCGGATAGGTGAAGATCGCCTCGTTCAGGAAATATTCCCAGTAACCGGCGAACTCCTGCTTGGCGGCGATCTGGCAGGCGACCGAGCGGGTGCGTCCGCCGGCGCCGCCCACCACGACAGGGTCGCCGAGCTGGGTGGCGCGGGAGGAGCCGAGCGGCAACGGATCGAGATCGATGCGGCCAAGCGCCTGCACCAGGCCGAAGCCGCTCTCGAAATCGATGCCGAGCACGTGGCCTGCCACGACGCGGCCGTCGCCGAGATGCAGCCAGACCGACTCGGCTTCGGTGATCAAATAGCCGATGGTCAGCACTAGCCCGTCGTCGATCACGACGCCATTGCCGGCGCGCTCGGTGCCCAGCGTGTCCGCGCTGAAGGCGTCCGCGGGGATGATCGAATGCAGCCCAACCACCGAGGAAAGCACCCGGTCGAGATCGAAACTGTAGTCGCCCGGGCGCGGCTGATTGGCCGGCGGCACTTTCCATTCAGTCAAAGAGGGCATGGAGACTCTCCTGGCCTGCCGGTGCGCTATACCCCGCAAATTTGAGCGAACTGCGGCGCGCCAACCGATAACGATCTTATGTCGCAAACGGCGGTCGCGAAAGTCTCGATCAGCCTGGACTCACATACATTGCCCGCGCCGCCGGCTCGCCCTTAAAGCCGGAAATACCATTTCGCACAGGAGGTGTTTTTCACCGCATGCCGATTGAGGTCGGGGCGCCATCCGTCCACCACACCGGACCGGGCTCGCCGAGTTCACGCTTGATGAGATCGATCACGCGATGCGCGGCGGCCTGTTCGACTGGGTCGTCTGACTTGTCACTGGATGCGGATGATCTCGGCTTCGCCGGCGCCGGCGGCGACGACATCGCCGACGCGTTTGCCGAACATCGCCCGCGCCAGCGGCGAGATATGGGAGATGGAACCTTGCGCGGGATTGGCCTCGTCCTCGCCGACGATCCGGAACGTCTGCTCCCGGCCGTCGTCGCGCAGGATCGTCACCGAAGCGCCGAACCGCACTTCGGACGAGTCCGAGGGGGCGGGGACGACGCGCGCGGTGGCGCGCCGCACGGTCCAATAGCGAAGCTCCCGGCGCGCGGCCGCGAGTGCGGCGCGATCGGCCGTCGCCTGCGCATCGGCGTAGGCTTCGCCGGCGGTGGCCAGCGCCTGTTCGATCCGTGCGAGGCCTGTCTCGGTCACATCATTGGGATGCTCCGAGATCGGCCGATCCGGCAGATCGTCGAGGTAATCGGTGTCCTGCTCCTTAACGAAGGCTCGGCTCATGGTGGTGACCTGACAAGTTGCAAACGATGAGGAAAGGAACAATTATCGGACGGTTCCGTTCCTTCCCGAAGGCGGCTCGTCGGGCATGCGGGCCGGACCGAATCGAGGCCGGCACCATGACCGATCCTTTCGACCTCGCGCGCTTCGTCGATGCGCAGGCGCCGGTCTACGCCGCTGTCCTCGCAGAGCTGCGCCGGGGCCGGAAGCAAAGTCACTGGATGTGGTTCATCTTTCCCCAGTTTGCCGGCCTCGGGCTGAGCGCGATGGCGCAGCGTTTTGCGCTTCGCTCCCGCGAGGAGGCCGTGGCCTATCTCGGGCACAAGGTCTTGGGGCAAAGGCTGCGGGAATGCACCGTATTGGTCAATGCCGTCGAGGGCCGGACCATCCACGATATCCTCGGCAGTCCCGACGATCTCAAATTCCATTCGTCGATGACCCTGTTCGCCGCGGTGTCGCCCGAGCCGGAATTCGCCGAAGCCATCACGAAATTCTACGGCGGCACGCCGGACCGCAGGACGCTGGCGCTGCTCGGCGGCTGATGCCAGGGTGCGTATCGCCTTGTATCGCCTTGCGCAGCGAACCCCGATCCGTTGCCCTGCGACTGATCCGCCCTTCGTGCCGGCCGCATGGCTGGTGTCCCGGCCGGCGCTAGGCGAGGCCGAATGAAGCTGCTAACGATTTCGCTCTCGCATTTGGATCAGGGGCCCGTGGATGGACAACCGCAGTGACATTTGGCTTGGCGTTGACGCGATCAAGGCGAGTTTCATCGCCCTGAGCGACAGGGTCTGGGCGATGCCGGAAGTGTGCTACACCGAGGCGCGCTCCGCCGCCGAACATCTGGCCGAGCTGCGCCGCCAGGGTTACCGCATCACGGAGAATGTCGCGGACATCCCCACGGCCGTGATGGGCGAATGGGGTGAGGGCGGCCCGGTCATCGCTTTCCTCGGCGAATACGACGCGCTGCCCGGTCTCAGCCAGGAGGCGGGCGTGGCGGAGCCTCGCCCATTGGAGGCCGGAGGACATGGCCATGGCTGCGGCCATAATCTGCTTGGCTCGGCCGCGTTGCTCGCCGCCACGGCGGTGAAGGACTGGCTTACCGCAAACAAGGTGCCCGGGCGCGTGCGCTATTACGGCTGCCCCGCCGAGGAGGGCGGTGCCGCCAAAGCCTTCATGGTGCGCGCCGGGACCTTCGATGACGTCGATATCGCCATCACCTGGCACCCTTCCAGCTTCTGGGAGGTAGCGGTCACGCCTTCGCTGGCCAACACGCGCGCCGATTTCATCTTCACCGGCCGCACCTCGCATGCCGCGGCTTCGCCGCATCTCGGCCGCAGCGCGCTCGACGCGGTGGAACTGATGAATGTCGGTGTGAACTACATGCGCGAGCACATGCCCAGCGACGCCCGCGTTCATTACGCCTTGCTCGACACCGGCGGTATCGCGCCCAATGTGGTGCAGGCCCATGCCCGCGTGCGCTATTCCATCCGCGCCCGCGACCTGCCCGGCATGACCGAACTGGTGGGGCGTGTCCACAAGATCGCGCAAGGCGCGGCGCTGATGACGGAAACCAAAATGGAGATGCGGATCATTTCCGCCGTCTCCAATGCGCTGCACAACACGCCGCTCGAGGAGACGCTGCACCGGATCATGGAGGAACTCGGTCCCCCCCATTTCGACGAGGCAGACAAGGATTTCGCCACGAAAATCCGCGCGACGCTGACCGAAAAGGACATCGCCAGCGTCTACCACACCATCGGCATGGACCCCACCGACCGTCCGCTGGCCGATTTCCTCGTGCCGCTCGACGCCAAGCGCAACCCCCTGGTCGGCTCGACCGACGTGGGCGACGTGAGCTGGGTGGTCCCGACCGTTCAGGTCCACGCCCCGACGATCGCCATCGGCACCCCGCTGCACACCTGGCAGGTGGTCGCCCAGGGCAAAAGCCCGCACGCGCACAAGGCCATGGTGCAGGCCGCCAAGGCGATGGCGGGGCTGGGCGTCAAGGCGCTGACGGAGCCCGGCCTGATCGCCGCCGCCAAGGGCGACCTCAAGAAGCGCACGGCGCGGACGCCCTATGTCAGCCCTTTGCCGGACGATGTTGCACCGCCGCTGGACATGTCCCTGAACTGATCCTCAAGGCGGCTTGCGCGCGTCTTAAGTGCGTCTTGGGCGTGAGGTGGCGAACAAACTTTCAGCAATCCAGGGCGTGCTGGACCGCGCTTTGGCGCCCGAATACCGCTGGATTGCCGAAACGGTGGGCGCCTTTGCCCAAGCAACAACCAGAAAACCCTCCGCGTCTACACCGCAACAAGTTGACCTGCGGGGCGTTCGGTGTGCCATCTTCCCGGGGACATTTGACGCGGCTACCCTCCGGCCGCCCGCAAACCACACGCGAACCGCACGAGGCGACGATGCTGGACAATGAACTGCGAACCATGATCGACGGGGTGAAGGACGGCCGCATGGACCGCCGTGCCTTCATTGCGCGCATGATCGGTCTCGGCCTCACCGCGCCCATGGCCACCCAGCTTCTGGCCATCGGCGGCGTGGCCATGGCCCAGAGCCCGTCACCCTACAAGCCGACCAAGCGCGGCGGGGGCGGCCCGCTGAAGCTGCTCTGGTGGCAGGGGCCGACCCTGCTCAATCCGCACTTTGCCACCGGCACCAAGGACCAGGATGCTTCGCGCATCTTCTACGAGCCTTTCGCGAGCTGGGACGTGGACGGAAACCTCAATGCCATTCTCGCGGCCGAAATTCCGTCGATCCAGAACGGCGGTCTGTCCGCAGACGCCAAGTCGGTGACCTGGAAACTGAAGCCCGGCGTCAAATGGCACGACGGCAAGCCCTTCACCGCCGACGATGCCGTGTTCACCTGGCAATACGTCACGGATCCCGCCACTGCGGCGGTCAGCGTCGGCGTCTACCGCGACCTCACGGTGGAAAAGGTGGATGATCTTACGGTCCGTATCCTGTTCGACAAGCCGACCCCGTTCTGGGCCAACGCCTTCGTCGGGGCCTATGGCTGCATCCTCCCAAAACATCTGTTCGCCGACTACAAGGGCGACAAATCCCGCGACGCTCCGAACAACCTCAAACCCGTCGGCACCGGCGCCTACAAATTCGTCGAGTTCAAGCCCAGCGACCTCATCCGCGCCGAGCTCAACCCCGACTACCATATGCCGAACCGACCCTACTTCGACACATTCGAATTGAAGGGCGGCGGCGATGCGGTCTCCGCGGCGCGCGCCATCATCCAGACCGGCGAATATGATTATGCCTGGAACATGCAGGTGGAGGACGAGGTGTTGCTGCGCCTCGAAAAGGGCGGCAAGGGCAGGACCATCTATGCGGTCGGCGGCGATATCGAATTCATCGCCCTCAATTCCACCGATCCCAATACCGAGGTCGACGGCGAGCGGTCCTCGATGAAAACCAAGCACCCCCTGTTGTCCGATCCAGCCGTGCGCAAGGCGCTTGCGCTGCTGGTGGACCGCGAGGCCATCAAGAAAGTCATTTACGGCCGCGCCGGACGCGTCACGGCCAACTACCTTAACGGGCCGGAGAAGTTCGTCTCCAAGAACACCTCGTGGGAATTCAGCGTCGAAAAGGCGGCCAAGCTGCTCGACGAGGCCGGATGGAAACCGGGCGCGGACGGCATCCGCGAAAAGGATGGCAAGAAGCTGAAACTGCTTTACCAGACCTCGACCAACGGGCCGCGCCAGAAGACCCAGGCCATCGTCAAGCAAGCCTTCCAGAAGGCCGGAATCGACGTCGAACTGAAATCGGTCGTGGCCTCGGTGTTCTTTTCCTCCGATGTCGCCAATCCCGATACCTATGCCCATTTCTATGCCGATATCGAGATGTTCCAGATCCCGATGACCCAGCCAGACCCGGCCCAGCACATGCGCCGCTATCATTCGCGCTACGTCGCCACCAAGGAGAACAAGTGGCAGGGCACCAATTTCCCGCGCTGGGTCAATGCGGATTACGATGCGGCCGTCGACGCGGCCGAGAACGAAATTGATCCGGTCAAGCGTGCCGCGCTCTACATCAAGTGCAACGACCTGATGTGGCAGGAAACGGTGTTCGTTCCCGTCATGCACCGCGTCAAGGTCGGTGCCAGCGCCAACACGCTGCGCCCGGTGATGAGCGGCTGGGCCAACGATCTGGACAATCTGCAGGACTGGTATCGGGAGGAGTGAAGGAGCGCGAACAGAGTGTTGCCTCATGAGCCAGTACCTTCTGCGTCGCCTGCTGATCGCCATTCCGAGCCTGCTCGGCATTTCGCTGGTTCTGTTCGTCGTCCTCTCGCTTGCGCCCGGTGATCCCTTCTCGGAACTGGCCACCAATCCGAACGTGCCGCCCGAAGTGCGCCTCGCGCTTCGGGCCAAGTTCGGGCTCGACGATCCGATCTATCTTCGCTACCTGCACTGGCTCGCCGCCATGGCGCAGGGCGACTGGGGCTTTTCCTTTGTCAGCCGGATGAACGTCGACACGCTGATCCTGCAGCGGCTGCCGACCACGCTGTATGTGATCGGTTCCTCGCAGCTGCTGGCGTTGCTGATCGCGATCCCGGTCGGCGTCTATGCCGCCACCAGGCCCTATTCGGTGTTCGACCAGGCCGCCAACACGCTCGCCTTCATCGGCTTTTCGCTGCCGACCTTCTTCACCGGCATCCTGTTCATCCTGATCTTTTCGGTCAAGCTGGACTGGCTGCCGTTCGTCTATACGACCGACATCAAGGCGACCGGCATCGCCTGGTTTGGCGAACAGATCCGGCAGGCGATCATGCCGGTGATGGTGCTCGGCCTGTTCCAGGCGGCGTCGATGACGCGTTTCGTGCGCTCGGCCATGCTGGACGTGATCCGCCTCGATTACGTCATCACCGCCCGTTCCAAGGGCCTCGGGCAGGCCAGGGTCATCGTCAGGCATGTGATGCGCAACGCGATGATTCCGGTCGTCACGCTGATCGCGCTGCAGATCCCCGCGGTGTTCGGCGGCGCCATCGTCACCGAGCAGATCTTCCGCATTCCCGGCATCGGCTCGCTCTTGATTTCCTCCATTCTCGCCAACGACACGCCGGTCGTGATGGCCGTGACCTTCGTCTTCGCTTGCCTCGTGGTGCTCTTCAACCTCATTGCGGACCTTCTGTATGGCTGGCTTGACCCTCGCATCTCCCTCCGCTGAGCGGCGCACCTATTCGCCCTGGCGCGAGAGCTGGCGGCGTTATCGCCGCCACAAGCTCGCCGTGGTCAGCGCGATTCTGCTGCTTGTCCTGGTGTTGGCGGTGGTGTTCGGCCCCTTGCTGTGGCGCGTCTCCATCAACGACATCGATTTCAACGCGCGCCTCGAGGGGCCTTCGCTCGCCCATCCCTTCGGCACTGACGATCTGGGCCAGGATATCCTCGCCCGCATGATCTATGGCGGACGCATCTCGCTCGCCGTCGGCCTCGCCGCGATGATGGTCTCGGTGATCGTCGGCACGTTGATCGGCGCGCTCGCGGGCATGTCGCGCGGCGCGCTCGGTCATGCGCTGATGTGGCTCACCGACCTCTTCCTCTCGCTGCCGCAATTGCCGCTGCTGCTGCTGCTCATCTATCTGTTCCGCGACGGGCTCAAGGCCGTGTTCGGCCCCGAGGGCGGTATTTTCATCCTCATCGTGGTGGTGATCGGTGGACTGCGCTGGATGCCGGTCGCCCGCCTTGTGCGCGCCCAGTTCCTCTCGCTGCGCGAAAAGGAGTTCGTCGAGGCCGCCCGCGCGCTCGGCGCCAGCCGCGCCCGGCAGGTGGTGCGCCATATCCTGCCCAACGCGCTCGGACCGGTGATCATTGCCGGCACCATCGATGTCGCCGCCGCCATCATCGCCGAATCGACGCTGTCCTTTCTCGGGCTCGGCTTTCCGCCGGATACGCCGACCTGGGGGCGGCTGCTCTACGACGCCAAGGACTATCTCGACATTGCCGCTCATTGGGCGTTGTTTCCGGGCGCAGCCATCTTCATCGCGGTCGTGGCCATCAATTTCATCGGCGACGGATTGCGCGACGCGCTCGATGCGCGGCGGGTGATCTGATGGCGCTGCTCGAAATCAGGGGCCTGAAGACCCACTTCGCGACCGACGACGGCATTGTTCAGGCGGTCGACGGCGTCGACATCACGATCAACCGGGGCGAGACGCTCTGCGTGGTGGGGGAGTCCGGCTGCGGCAAGACCGTGACGGCGATGTCGATCCTGAAGCTGATCGCGATGCCGCCGGGCCGCATCGTCGAAGGCGAGATCATCTTCGAAGGCCGCGACCTCGTGCCCCTCACCAGCAACGATCTCGACGAGATCCGGGCCAAGGAGATCGGCTTCATCTTCCAGGAGCCGATGACCTCGCTCAATCCGGTGCTCACGATCGGCGAGCAGATCGCGGAAAGCCTGCGCCGCCATGAGGGCCTGCCGCAGAAGCAGGCGCTGGCCCGCACGGTGGAGATGCTGAAGCTGGTGCAGATTCCCAATGCGGAAGCGCGCGTGCATGATTATCCGCACCAGTTCTCCGGCGGCATGCGCCAGCGCGTCATGATCGCGATGGCGCTGGCCTGCCAGCCCAAGCTCGTCATCGCCGACGAGCCCACCACCGCGCTCGACGTCACCATCCAGGCGCAGATCCTCGATCTGTTGCAGGACATGAAGGAGCGCTTCGGCATGGCGGTGATGCTGATCACCCATGCCATGGGCGTGGTGGCGGAAACCGCGCAGCGCGTGGTGGTGATGTATGCCGGCAAGGTGGTCGAGGAGGCCACCGTCGACCGGCTGTTCGAACATCCCAGCCACCCCTATACGCAGGGTCTGATCCGCTCCATTCCGCGCATCGACCTCGTCAGCGAGCGCAAAATCCGGCTGGAGGCGATCGCCGGTACCGTGCCGAGCCTGATCAATCCCGCCCCCGGTTGCCGGTTCGCGCCGCGCTGCCGCTATGTCATGGGCGTCTGCACCGAAAGCGAGCCGCGGTTGCGCGAGATCGCGCCGGGCCATCGCATGGCCTGCCATCTGGGAGCGGCGCCATGAGCCTGCCTTTGACCAGCTTGCCTTTGACCAGCGAACCCCCAGCGAGCGAACCCTTGACGAGCGAACCGTTGCTGCGCGTTACCAATCTCAAGAAGCATTTTCCCATCCTGGGCGGCCTGTTGTCGCGCCAGATCGGGAGCGTCTATGCGGTGGACGGTGTGTCGTTCGCGGTCAATCGCGGCGAGACGCTGGGACTGGTCGGTGAATCCGGCTGCGGCAAGTCCACCACGGGCCGCTGCATCCTGCGCCTGATCGAGCCCAGCTCGGGCGAGGTCGCCTTTGACGGGCGGGACGTGCTCGGCCTCGGCGGCAACGACCTGCGCGTGCTGCGGCGCAAGATGCAGATCGTATTCCAGGACCCCTTTGCCTCGCTCAATCCGCGCATGACCGTGGGCGCGATCCTCGGTGAGGCGCTGACGATCCACAAGCTCGCCGCCTCGGCAGCCGACCGGGAGGAGCGCGTCGCGAGCCTGCTGGTCAAGGTCGGGCTGAAGGGCGAGCACATGCGCCGCTACCCGCACGAATTTTCCGGCGGCCAGCGCCAGCGCATCGTGATCGCGCGCGCGCTCGCGGTCGAGCCGGAACTCATCGTCTGCGACGAGCCGGTTTCGGCGCTCGACGTGTCGATCCAGGCGCAGGTGATCAATCTGCTGGAAGATCTGCAGAGCGAATTGAACCTCACTTATCTGTTCGTCGCTCACGATCTCTCCGTGGTCGAGCATATCTCCGACCGCGTGGCGGTGATGTATCTCGGCCGCATCGTCGAACTGGCCAAAGCCAGCGATCTCTACCGCAATCCCCAGCACCCCTATACCCAGGCGCTGTTGTCGGCCGTGCCGGTGCCGGATCCGAAGGTGAAGCGCAAGCGGATCCGCCTGCAAGGCGACGTGCCGAGTCCGATCAACCCGCCGAAAGGCTGTCATTTTCATACCCGCTGCCCCATTGCCGAGCCGCGCTGCCAGCAAACCGCGCCCGAACTGAAGCAGGGCAGCGACGGGCATTTCGTCGCCTGTCACCTGGTGTAAGGCGGGCCCGAAGAAAGAGCGTCGGTCACGGAGTCGGGCGCCTGCCCATGGCGCCGACTTGCTGATCGGCAACGACCGTCCGCAATTGAACGCTTCGGACCGCCCGGCAAATCTTTTCGAACGCCCGCGCTTCGATCTGCCGCACGCGCTCCCGCGAGATGCCAAGCTCTGATGCCAGGGCTTCCATTGGAATGGGATTCTCGGCCAGCTGACGCAACTCGAAGACGTATCGCTCCCGATCGCGGAGGGTCCTCAATGCGTCGCGCAGAGTCTTGCGGCGATATTCATGCTCGTCGTTCTCCGCGAGCACCCTTTCCTGATCGGGCGTCTCGTCCGGTAGGCGATCCTGCCACTCACCGGTCCGGTCCTCTTCCTGGGCCGTGGCGTTCAGGGACATGTCGCGTTCAAGACGCTGGTTCATGTAAACGACTTCGTGCTCCTTGACGCCAAGATGACCCGCGATGAGCTTGACCAGGTCGGGGGTCATGTCGCCGTCCCGGTCAGCGGCGACCCGGTTCTTCATCTGCCGCAACTTGAAGAAGAGCGTACGCTGGCTTCTCGTCTTGCCGATCTTGACCAGCGACCACGACCGCAGGATGTAGTCTCGGATCGCTGCCTTGATCCACCAGATTGCGTAGGTTGAAAATCTGAAGCCTTTCTCCGGATCGAAGCGATGGCCGGCCTGTATCAGCCCGATATTGCCCTCGGAAATCAGGTCGGAGAGCGGAAGCCCATAGCCACGATAGGTATGCGCGATGCTCACGACCAGTCGCAGATGACTGGTGAGAAGTTTGTGCAAGGCCCGGCCGTCGGCATTCTCGCGCCAGCTCCTCGCCGACACGCACTCCTCCTCTGCTTCGAGCAGCGGAAATCTTCTGATTTGCCTCAAGTAACGGCCAATGTTGGCCGTGGAATATCCATCGAACATCACGTTCATCTCTTGCGGGTTACTCAAGAACTGCCGCCGCACGGCGACCAACTCTCGCCTGTCTCGTTCAATGCTGCCGAAGCATGTGCGCTATCTATCGATTTCGGGCGGTACATAGTCCCGCTTATTGCCTGTTGCGACACTCACGACCGGCAGGCGCCCACATTCTCGTGCGAAGCTGCAACACACCTCATTCACGCAACGTTGAATTGGCGTGAAGAAAGATTGCCTTTGATCGACCGACGCCGGTCCGCATCTCCCTTGAGGAAGCCCGGATAGCCAGGCTCTTTTTTCAATGGAGGGACCCAATGACTGGCCTCAAACTCTTGTCGGTTGGAATGATTGTTGCGGCCGCGCTTGCATCCCCCGTTACAGCCCGCGAACGCCATTCCGCTTCGCGCAGCATCGCCGATAATGCCTATGCCGCGGCGCCGGGCGCGGCTGCTGTCGACAAGCGTGGCTGTGATCGGGCCCCGCGCATCGGCGCATACGCCACGCAGCCCTGGCACAAACCGCCGTGCGAGCCCTCTCAGGGCTATTGACCGGTTCCGCCCTTCGCATTGGGCCGGCTGTTCGCCGGCGTCCGGAAAGCGGATTGAGATCGGGATGTATAGAGCTATGCGACTGGCGAGAGCGAAGTGGAAGATGTCGGGCCGGATGCACTTTAGCAGCCTGACTTCTTGCACTTGCTATCAATGAAAGGAGAAACAGATGAAAGCATGGAAAGCGTTCGCAATTGCAAGCCTGGCGGCTTTGGTGAGCTCCTCGGCGCTCGCTCAGGAGATGGGAGGCGCGATGGGACCAGGCTCCGACTTCGGCTATGAGCCTGGGCCCGGTCCAAGCTATTACGGTCGCACCTATCCCAACGATGTGTTCAGCGCGGCCCGGGATGCTGCTGCCGGGTCGTATGCCAGAATGGATAGGCCTGGCAATTCCTGTGCGCAGCGCCACCCTTCTTACGATCCGCGGTCGGGCACGTTCCTGACGTATGATGGACGCCGCGTCCCCTGCTGATACGACCGCCCAAGCCGGCAGCCCCAAGCGGAGCTGCCGTTGCTGCTCAAACGTGGACGACTGCAACGCGAACTTCTTCTGGTTCGTTTGCCGTTTGGCTGATGGCGCGTCTGCCACGACGCCTCTCGATCCATCAGCCACTGGTCACGTGCACCCTCGGCTTCCGTCCGGCGTTCCATCGGCCGCCGACCGCCCGCTCGATCTGGGCCGCGAGCTGAAGCAGCAGCCCGTCATTGGCCTGGCTGGCCTGGGCCTGGATGCCGAGCGGCAAGCCATGCTCATGTTCCGCCAGCGGCAGTGAGATCGCGGGAATCCCGCACAGATTGGCGAGCGGCGTGAAGGCGAAATTGCGCCACAGATTGCCGAACCAGTCCAGCACCGACGGATTGTCCGAGATCGTCAGATATTCTGTCGTGCCGATTTTCGGCGTCGGCAGCGCCGTGATCGGCGTCAGGATGATATCCCATTCCTCGAAGAACGCCCCGAAGCCGCGGGATGTGGTGTTGAAGACCGCCTGCATGCGTGCCCGCTCGGCGAACGAGATGTGCCGGCCCGCTTCCCAGATCCGGATGTTGACGGGCTCGACGAGATCCGCGGGCGGCCGGTCCAGCCCGGCTGCTGCGAGCATGTTGCCGATCACGACCGCAAAATTGCTGATGTAGCAGGTGGTCTGGGCGTCGAAGGCGGCGCGATAGTCGATCGCGGGCAGCGCGAAATCGACGTGGTGGCCGAGGCCTTCGAGGAAACGGCCGGTTCGTTCGAGCTCGGATGCGATCTGCGGCGTCGCCCGATAATCGCCCCATTGCTGCGAGAGCGCGATTCGAAGCGGTGCCGGATCGCGCTTGATCATGTCCAAATAAGGCTCCTGCGCGGTCCAGAACGGCATGAACTCGCCGGGCGCGGGACCCCGGCACGCATCCACAAAGGCCGCGGTATCGCGTACCGACCGCGACTGGCAGCCCTGGATCGATACCAGTCCCGTCAAATCCGACGCATGCGGCGCGAGCGAGAACACCCCCCGTGAAACCTTGAGACCGATGTTTCCGTTGACGCCGGCCGGAATGCGGATCGAACCTCCGCCGTCGGTGGCATGTGCGATGGGTACAACGCCCGCCGCGACCATGGCGGCGCTGCCGGCCGATGATCCGCAGGTCGTGTAGTCGGTGTTCCAGGGATTGCGGGTCACGTAGACGGCGGGATTTTCCGCCGAACTGCAAACGCCGAACTCCGGCGTGGTGGTTCGTCCGATGAGGTTGAGCCCCGCCTGGCGCATCTTCGCCGTCAGGAAGGTATCGGCGCCGGGGCGATTGCCGCGCATCAGGCGCGAGCCCATTTCCTGCAAGCGCCCCTTCATCGTCGGGCCCAGATCCTTCATCAGGAACGGCAGACCGGCGAAGGGCCCCGCGAGATCGGCGCCGTCCCTGCCGGGATCGACGATCGCGTCCTCAAAGACCTCGACCACGGCCGACAGCGCCGGATTGAGCCTGGCGATGCCCGCTTCCGCCTGACTTGCCAATTCCCTTGCCGTCAGCTCGCCCTTCCTGACGCGCGCGGCCAGCGCCACTCCGTCGTGCTGCGCCCATTCGTTCCAGCTCATCGGCAAAGTCATGCGATCCGTTTCCTCCAGTGCGGCAGCGACCGACCTTAGTTTCGCACCGTGGCAAGTCAATCGATCGAGCATGCAAGAGAGACCGAACTCGAGCGGTGCACGCCATCAGGCGGCAGCCGCAAGGCCGGAAGGATTTGTTACTTCTCGGTTCCCGGCGCTTCAGGCTTCAGGTAGACGATCAGGCAACAACAACACATGCCAAGCCCCACCAGCGGATATTTCAGGGCAACGATCGCGGCCGCCGCGAAAATAACCAGCGTGATGATCGAGCGAAAGCGCATGATCCTGCGCTCCTTCGGCGCGACGTCCTTGACTGGGTCTCGTCCAACAAGTTCCCAGATCAAGGCGACGTAGGTCGCGTTTACGAGGAAGAAGACTGCGGCATAGAACGCCACCGGCTGTGGCGCCAACTTGCTTACCGCCATCCAGGCGGTGGAAAGGGGAAGCAGCGACACCGAAAACAGATGGGCGAAATTGAACCACATGAGACGAGGCGTGGCCTCCGTGGCATAGCGCATGAGATGGTGGTGATTGGCCCAGACGATGGCGATGAAGAGATAGCTGACCGCGTAGCTGAGCCACGTCGGCCAGAGCGACAGCAGCGCTTTGAAGGTCGGGAGTTCGGGCGGGCGCAGCTCCAGAACCAGCACCGTTATCAGGACGGCGAATACGCCGTCGGAGAACGCGCTCAGACGTTCCGGACTTCTTCTCAGGTGTGGCACGGCGGTCACCCCTTTTTCACGTAGAGAACGATTCAACGTCCGCCCGAACTTCGGGTTCGACGGCTCTGCCGTCAGAACGGCCTTGCCTCGATTTGCCGACCAACCTCACCTGGTTTCTCTTCGCCACGAGTCGCCAGGACGATGGCTCCGAGCGCGCGCGAGGCAGCGCTGCGAGGGGATCATTTCAGAAAATCGCGAATGCTCTCGGCGATCTCGCGGGCATGCGTTTCCAGGGCGAAATGGCCCGTGTCGAAGAGGCGGACAACCGCACGCGGGTTATCCCGCTTGAACGCCTCGGCGCCGGCCGGCACGAAGAACGGGTCGTTCTTGCCCCACGCCGCCAGTAGCGGCGGCTTGTGGGTACGAAAATATTGCTGGAATGACGGATAGAGGGCGACGTTGCTCTTGTAGTCGCCGAACAGGTCGAGCTGTGCCTCATCCGCGCCGGGACGGGCCAGATAAAAGTTGTCGAGTTTCTGGCCATCCGGCGACACCATCGTCGGGTCGGGTACGCCGTGCGTGTACTGCCAGCGGGTCGTCTCCGGCGCGAGGAAGGCGCGGAGCGCCTTGCGGTTCGCCTCCGACGGGTCTTGCCAGTAGGCCTTGATTGGACTCCAGCCCTCGCTGAGGCCTTCCTCATAGGCATTGCCGTTCTGCGAGATGATGGCGGTTATCCGCTCGGGATGGCGGACGGCGAGTCGGAAGCCCGTCGGCGCGCCGTAGTCGAAGACGTACACTGCAAACCGGTCGAGGCCGATGACTTCGGTAAAGCCGTCGATCACGCGAGCGATGTTGTCGAACGTGTAACCGAATTTGTCTCGCGGCGGCATATCGGACTGACCGAACCCGGGAAGGTCCGGCGCGACGATGTGAAACCTGTCGGCCAGCAGCGGGATCAGGTCACGGAACATGTGGCCAGCGCTCGGGAAGCCGTGCAGCAGCAGCAGCTTCGGCGAAGCGCTCGACCCCGCCTCGCGATAGAAAACCTTGAAGCCGTCGACTTCGGCCGTGCGATACTTGATGGATGCCATCCATTCCTCCTGTTCTTGTGATCATGGATAAAAAAGGTCAGCGCGTGAGCAACGATCACCCGCCAGGTGCGGGAGCAGGGGCTTGTTTAGTCGCCGGTTATGGAGCGGATGGCGTCGCGGATCGTGTCGACGACAAATCGTGGAGCAGTGACGATAGGCGTGTGATCGACCGCATGCGCCTTTACCTTCGCCTTCATCCGCGCCGCCATGTAGCGCTGCGTTTCCGGCAGGATCATCCGGTCGCCTTCTGCGACCAGGAACCAGCTCGGAACGTCCTTCCAGAGCGGGCGCCCGACCGGGACCGTGATGCACTCCAGCGAAATCGGCCGCTGCACTGCCATGAGTACAGCTCGATCATCCGAGGATGCGTTTGGCGCGAACGCCGTCGCGAAGGCTGCTTCGGATAGCCAGATCAGGCCGTTGCTATCCGGTGAGAGCTTCGGCGCCTGGGGATGGGGTTCGAGACGATAGAATACGTCTGCGACCTTCTCGCCCTCATCGGGCGCGAGCGCGGTGACGTAGACCAGTGCTTTCACGCGCTCGGGGCGTACCAGCGCGATGACTGCACCGGCATAAGCGTGTCCGGCCACGACGATCGGCCCTTCCGTCCGGTCCAGGCTGCGATTGAGCGCGGCAACGTCATCGGCGAGCGAGGTCAGCGGAAGCGGCGCCGCCATCACCTTGATAGCGTCCGCCTTTAGCGCCGTGATGACGCGCGCCCAGCTCGATCCATCCGCCCATGCTCCATGCGCGAGCACCACGCTCACATCCTTTATCGCCATTTCATTGCTCCCGATCGCGAGGCGCCGCCAGCGCGTAACCTATCTAGTAGCTATTGACAGGTTACGGTCGCGCGCCATAACTTGTCAACCGGTGTCTAACAGGTTATGCGACTGGAGCCAGCTCTGGAGGGGCCGATTGTGCATCACAGAATGCCAGCGATTTTTATTGCCGATTCGCCCGGTCTCGACTTCCTGAATTCGATCGCCACGCCGGTCGATACGGTTGTTGACTGGCTGGACAGTGGCGATGGGCTGTTGAGGTGGCTAGCTCAAGCCAAGCTTGTTCCAGCGGATGTTCTGGAGGAGCTGAAAGCGCGAGCAACGCGTGGTGAGTTGGACAAGGTTGCGGGCAAGGCGCGTGAGCTGCGCGAGTGGTTCAGGGGCTTCGCGCGCAAGCATATGGGCCGGCCGCTGACGCCCAGAGCGCTTCAGGAACTAGGTCCCTTGAACAGGTTGCTGGAACGCGACGAGGCGTTCAGCCAGATATCACGGCATCCGCATGGCGATGGCGGCCCGCTTGAACTGCGGTTGATGCGGCGCTGGCGATCTCCTGAATCCCTGCTGCTGCCGATCGGCGAAGCGCTGGCGAAATTTGTGTGTGAAGAAGATTTTACCGATATGAAGGCGTGCGAGGGACATGCGTGCACGCTGGTGTTCGCCGACCATACAAGAAGGCGGGCAAGAAGATGGTGCAGCATGGCTGTCTGCGGCAATCGCGCCAAACAGGCCGCGCACCGCAGCCGGCTCAAGAACGGGCACTGACGGACCGACGAACTCCGGGCAAGGGGCGCAACAAGACAGGAGTCCATGGCACGGCCATCACCCCTTTTTCACGTAGAGAACCAATCAACGTCCTTCCGAACTTCGGGTTCAGTGCGGACGGCGTCAAGCACCATAAGCCGTCGCGCGAGGCTTACGCCCACGTCGAGAAAGCGCCTGGCGTTGAGCTAAGCGTGGTTCCGAACATCGGCGGCGTCCAGTGTGGGCGTGCTACGAGATCGCAATGATCTCGAGCTCTTGACCGGATGTGGCGACTACATCCCCGACAGCCTTGCCCATCAGAACCCGTGCCACTGGGGATGCGAAGGAAATAGATCCGGCCTTGGGGTCCGCTTCGTCCTCTCCCACGATGTAATATGTCTGTACGCGCCCATCATCGCGCCTGAAGGTCACCGTGCTGCCAAAGGCAACGATATCAGTCGACGTCGGCTTGGTGACGACCTGAGCCGACCGAACTCGGGCCGCAAAGTAGCGCCCATCGCGCAAGGGGGTTGCCGCCTGCCGTCGCCGTTCATTCACGTCTTCGATCTTCTGCGCCGCCTCGAACGCTTCGCGAGCCTGGCGGAGCTGAAGTTCCAGAGCCTTCAATCCTGCTTCCGTCACGAGATTCGGATGAGGGGAAACGGCGCGGTCAGGCAGCAGAAGCTCCGACGCGGTTTCGGCACTGTCCTCCTTGGTGAAAGCAACGCTCAAAGCTCAGACTCCTCTTAAGTTAGTCGTTCGCGTGTCGTTTTAATCAAGAGGTCGTTCACTCCTGCTGCAAAGCGGCCGCCAGCCGTTGAAAACATGCCAGGAGGCTTAGCGCCACCCGAGCGCCGGAGCCACGTGTGTCAGGATCGATTCAATGACGTGCACATTGTAGGCCACGCCGAGTTGGTTGGGGACGGTCAGCAGTAACGTGTCGGCCTCACTGATGGCCTCGTCCTTCATCAGCTGCTCAATCAGAACGCCCAGCTCGGCAGCATAACCGCGCCCGAAAATCGCCTGGGTCTGCGGGTCGATGAAGCCGATCTGGTCATCGTCTTCTCCACCACGGCCGAAATAGGTGCGGTCGCGATCGTCCATGATGGCGACGATGCTGCGGCTGACGGACACGCGAGGCTCGCGCCCGTGGCCCGCCTCCTTCCAGGCTGAGCGGTAGGCTCTGATCTGGGCAGCCTGCTGGATGTGGAAGGGTTCGCCTGTTTCGTTGTTCTTGAGCGTCGAACTTTGGAGGTTCATGCCCAACTTCGCCGCCCATATCGCCGTGGCGTTCGAGCCGGCTCCCCACCAGATGCGATCGCGGAGTCCCGAGGAGTGCGGTTCAAGACGCAGCAATCCCGGCGGGTTTGGAAACATCGGACGCGGATTGGGCTGCGCGAAGCCCTGGCCGCGCAGCACGTCCAGAAAAACCTCTGTGTGGCGCCGCCCCATGTCGGCATCTGTTTCGCCCTCGGCCGGCTGATAGCCGAAATAGCGCCATCCATCGATGACCTGCTCGGGCGACCCTCTGCTGAGCCCAAGTTGCAGGCGGCTGCCCGAGATGAGATCGGCCGCGCCGGCATCTTCGGCCATGTAGAGCGGGTTCTCGTAGCGCATGTCGATGACCGCCGTGCCTATCTCGATGCGGCTGGTTTTTGCGCCGACGGCTGCCAGCAAAGGGAAAGGCGAGGCGAGTTGGCGGGCGAAGTGATGAACGCGAAAATAGGCGCCGTCGGCGCCCAACTCCTCGGCCGCGACGGCGAGGTCGATGGATTGCAGCAGCGCGTCCGCCGCCGAGCGGGTCTGCGACTGGGAAGAGGGCGTCCAGTGGCCGAACGATAGGAATCCAATGTGTTTCATACAGGCAATCTAAGCTCTTCCCGTCGATTTGCGACCGTCGCTGTGGCGGGCTGCCCCCTCGCACCGGGCCCGGGCTCGACGGCTCGTCGCCGTCAGGAGGGGCGACGCCGATTTCGGCGGACGCTTGTTGCTGGCGCAAAGCACCCGACGGCCCATGTTTAACCAAAAACCCTTCGAAATGCCAAAGGCAAGTTATGGGTTGAAAGGGAGGGCGCAGCGCTACCGCTGCGTCCTCCCGCCTGACACGCGGCGACCCACGGCCAACCCAATGCGCGCAAGGAGATTGCGGCGGAGTCCGTTGACACTGCCGAGCGGGGACACGACATATCCTGTACCGTCGATCGAGGTCACGGCTCAGGAGCAAGATATGGACGCGCCACCAAACATCGATCCCGTCACCGCGCATTCTGACAGCGACGTTGTGCACTGGCTGACAAACGACACGCGCGATGAGCGCTTCATTGACAATATTTTCGCTGAGCTGTGTGTCCGGCTCCAGCGGGCGGGCATTCCCGTCAAGCGGGCGTCGCTTCATGTCCTGATCCACCATCCGCAATGGCTTGGTGCCCGGATCATGTGGGCCGACGGGATGCGCGCGGCCGTGATTGAGAGAGTCGACTACGATGTCAGGGGGCGATCCGAATACATCGATAGTCCCGCCAACGAAATCCATGACGGCGCCACCGAGGTACGCGAGAATCTCGAACGCGATCCATCGCTTGGCCGCAAGCACGCCCTCTATGACGAGATGCGGGCGAAAGGCCTGACCGACTATGTGGCGTGGCCGCTGTACCATACGCTCGGCAAGCGGCATATCGTGACCTTTGCAACCGACCGGCCCGGAGGTTTCAACGACGCGCATATCGCCGGCCTGCTGAAGCTATTGCCGGTCCTGGCGCTGGTCAGCGAAATCCGTATCAAGAACCGGCTGGCGCGAACGCTGCTCGAAACCTATGTCGGGTCGCACGCCGGCGAGCTCATTCTGGCCGGCGCCACCAGGCGCGGAAGCGGGACGACGGTACGCGCCGCCATCATGATCTGCGACCTGCGTGATTTTACCAGGATCTCCGACAACTGGCCGCGCGATGACGTCATTGATCTTCTGAACGGGTATTTCGACGCGATGTCGGAGCCGATTGCACGACATGGCGGCGAAATATTGAAATTCATCGGCGACGGCCTGCTCGCCATTTTTCCGCTCAGCCAGCCGTCGGCCTGCGCAAATCTGCTGCGTGCCGTGGCCGAAGCCCGCCAGGCCATGGTTGCCCTGAACGAAAGGAACGGCGAAACCGGTCGCGCGCCGCTGAACTACGGCATCGGTGTCCACGTCGGAGACGTCATGTACGGCAATATCGGGTCGCGCACCCGGCTCGACTTCACGGTCATCGGTCCTGCGGTCAACATGGCTTCGCGTCTCGAAACCCTCACCAAACAATTGGGCAGAACGGTGCTGCTGTCCCGCTCGTTCGCCGACTTCGTCGAAAGCGATTTCGATCTCGAACGCGTCGGCGAATATCCGGTCCGCGGCTTCAACGACCCGATCGAGCTGTTTGCGTATCACGGCTGAATGCCGATCTCAGGCGTTCGGTGCGCACAACCTCGGCCTCGTAGGAGCCGGACTGGCCGTCATCGCACTCATCGTCGCGGAGGTCGCGACAAGTCGCAGATCTCGGCCGGAATGCAGGTGCTATATGGGGCATGGTACTACGCCGCCCTTTTGAAGCCGTTCTCAACGAAGCGCGACAGGCACAGCATCCAGTCGCCGAAAACCTGAGAGCGGAAGGGCCCGACCCCTGGAAGACAAGTATTTTCGGGTCCTTTGCGAATCACTATCTTGCTCGCCTTTTGGAATCCCGTTAAACTTAGGGTACAAGGCGCTGCGTGCAATTAATCAGAAGTTGTTACTAAAATTGTTTCGAAATATCTGCACTGAACTCATCGCGCGCAGCGGCGCAGGGGGAGAGTGCCATGTTTCAAAGAATAATTCTCGCGACACTTGTTTTGATCGTGTTAGCGCCCCAGCCTGGGCGTTCGCAGCCCAGACCATTGGTTCCTCCGGCGTGGCCAATTCTCGCCCAAAATGTCAATAAGGCACCCTCGTGTGTTTTCTGGACTCCGCAGACGACGGGAAAGCCAGAATATTTTTGTGCCGTCATAGTCGCTGATCCCTCACGCGACTTGGACACCAGTCTCTGTCCCGCGAGCACCTCCCCGAACTGTGCCGTGGGAGCATTGCGTGCGGTTCGGATCGATCCGGCAACGGGTACGGTGACTGTTGGTCCCCCTGGCCCAACCCAGTCAATCATACTGCAACAGAATCCAGATAGCGTCACCTGCGCAGTTATCCCGCCGGGCTTTGGCCATCCTCAATCAGTGCAATGCCTTTATGATTCGGTTGAACGAGTCGGTTGGAACGGCACGAACTGGTGGAGCGTCACTATCGGAACGAACCCCACTGGGATCCAAGGGCCGGGACCGGACCCCGGCATTCTAGTGAGCTCCAACCTCAGCTGCGCTCCATGGATCGGATCGGCCACGACGACCTGCTTTGGAATTGAGACCGTGTTCCAAAACGGGCTGCCGTCGGTCTACGTGGTTGATCAATGGACAAGAGATTCCGGGACACACGATTGGGCCAGGGCTTCCAATAACCCTCTCAGTCCCGGTCTCGATCCAATGGGGTCTACCCTACCAAACACAGGGCCGCTGGTATGCTCTGCGACTGCTCCGGGCCTATTTGCGTGTATCCTGATCGCGAATCGCAAGCTGTTTGAGGTGACTGGGAGCACCAACCCAGCGGCGGATGGCGTCGCGTGGCCGCCGTTAGTCGCGGGCGCGAATGAATTTGTGCACAGCGGAGTCAACACGGGACAAGCATGTGTCACGTTTCCATCCGCTACGTCGGCGCCCGCTCGCGCTGATTGTTTTTTCGGGGACGGTGGTCTCATCCCTGCGCCGCCGCCCCCTTTGATTCCCTGCGAGTTCGGCTCGCACGGGCAAATCCTGCGATGCCAAAAGGGTCTCCCAGCGTCGTGGGGACTTTTCTGGGCGCCAGATGATGCAAGCCGCCCTGTTCAAATCGCGATGCTTGAGCAATTCCAGTTGAAGGCAACACCAAGTTGTATCGGTTGGAGCGCAGGGCAGATCGAGTGTTTTTACCCGAATAAGGCCCTTTCTGACTCGGTGACAAGCAGTGAGACCAATGCGAATATTTTTCACGTCCTCAGCTACAATACCGATCATGGCGGCAACCTGCTACGCGAGGAGCTTGCGTTCGACCTGTTGAGAAATGGTATCGTCATGAACACAGGATTTTGGCAGGAGTCTCTCGGGGTCGCGGCGCCGACGACAGAACTAGGCAGGGTGACTGTAAGGGGGCATAGTATATTGGCCCCCGTTCAAAATCCGAAGTCGCTTAGTTCATTTGCTTGCTTCAAGGGCCCGCCATTTCAGTCGTTCTGCGTCGCCGGCTTGATCGACTCAAGATTTGCAACCGTCAACCCTCCGACAACTGCAACTATACCGACCTATCGAGCCTCACGTCGGCTCGTGTTTAATCTGGTGGGCAACCCTAATGGCGTCGCGCCGCAAGAGCCGCCGACTATCCTAAAGGTGAGCGTTCCAGTCGGAGTAAGGCAACCCAAACATTAGTGCATGCTCTAACGTTGAAGTTCGTTTTACGGAGCAGCAACGGCGTGTATCGAACGCCGTGCGGCTTGAAGGACTGCACGCAGAGGGACGTTATAGTGCAGCGTCCGTGTTGGCAGCAAAAAAATAAGGAGCCAAATTCATTGGGCGGGTACCGACATCCGCGTCGTGTATTCGCCGGGTATCCACATAAACCTTTCCGTCCTTTCTCCGACATGGCCAAGGCCGGGAAAGGAAATGTGAGCGGCGCCGATCCAGTAGCGTTGCTTCGCGGCGTCGGCAAAGATGCGCTCGCGGTCGGCTTCGGCCTGGTTTTCGTCGGTGTCGTATTCGACGGTGACGGACGGGTCGGGAAACTGGATAGGGGCGACGTGCACGACGTCTCCCCACACCAAAAGCTTTTGTCCTCTGCTTTCGACCATATACGAAGTGTGGCCGGGGGTATGCCCGGGTGTCGGTATGGCGCGGATGCCTGGTAGCATTTCCTGCTCGCCCTCGAATGGCAGGTACCGGCCGGCGAGGATGTAAGGTTTCAGCGAAGCCTTGTCGCCTTCGAACATCGGCCGCAGGAAGTCGTGGGCCGCCCTCTCGTTTTCGTCGTTCAGCCAGTAATCGGCGTCGAGTTTGCTCGACCGGATGATGGCATTCGGGAAGGCCGCGATTCCGCCGGGTGCGATCCCGCCGACGTGATCGGCATGCAGATGCGTCAACAGCACCTCATCGACCTGCTCCGGCTGATATCCGGACGCGCGAAGATTCTCGATCAGGTGTCCGCAGCATGAACCGTAAAGCGTGCCGGCGCCGCTATCGATCAGGACCAGCTTGCTACCGGTGTTGATCAGGAAGGCGTTGATAGAGCCTTCGGTCGGAGCTTTCAGGTCCGAGGCGGCAAGCAGAGCGTTCGCCTGTTCGGGATCGTCCGTGAACAGTTTCGATCGTCCGGCCGATTTATCAGCCCTTGCCTTCGTGAGTACCTCGGCGGCGGGAAACGGATGGGTGCCGTCGAGCAGGGCGGTGATTTCGAAATCGCCCAGCACCATGCGATAAAAGCCGGGCGCCTGCAGCCGTACCTGCGGCGCGGCGGCGGAAACCGGCGCGGGGACGGTCCACGCGGCAGCTCCCAGGAGCAATGCGAACCATAACGTGCATGTTGACCGGGTCTTCATCGTGGTCTCTCCATCGGTTTTGAAGATGCGGCTCGCCGCCCAAGGCGCTTCGCGGCATTGATGAGTGCGCCTTGAGCGCCGGGCCTATTGTCCCTCGACGAAATTGACGGCTTCCTCGATGACACCAGCGACTTCAGCGGGATGCGACAGCAACGACATGTGGCTGGACTGCAGAACTGTGGTCTTCGCCTTCATTCTCTCGGCCACGGCGGCCTCGAGTTCCGGACTGATCGTCCGGTCGTTCGCCGAAACCACGAACCATGACGGCTTGGTCTTCCAGGCAGCGACCGACGGACTTTCGTCGAAGGTCTTCACCGCGAGGGGGCCCTGGGTCACCGCAAGGGTTCGGGCTTCCTCCAGCGGCAGATCCGGCGCAATGTTCTCGATGAAGCCCTCGACGGTCGAAGTCACGAAGCCGGCCCCATCCATCTGCACCGCCGAAAGTGCGGGCGGCTTGGGATATTTGCCGATCAGCTCGCTCCCCGATTCTCCCGCGTCGTTGCCGAAAGCGGAAATGTAGACCAGCGCGCTGACTTTCGGATCGGCGCCGGCCTCGGTAATTACCGTTCCGCCCCAGCTATGCCCCGCGAGGACGACCTCCCCCTTTGCGGTTGCGATGATCCGCTTCGTCGCGGCGACGTCGTCCCCGAGAGACGTCAGGGGACTCTGGACCGCCAGCACCGTCATTCCCTTCGCCAGCAGAAGCGGTATCACCTTGCTCCAGCTTGAGGCGTCGGCCCATGCACCGTGCACCAGCACGACGGTGACCTGCTTTGGGCGCGTACCGGCCTTCGCCGTCGTTCCCGTCGACGATTTAACGTCTGCGTCGAATGCTGTCCTGGGCATTGGGTCTCTCCTGGGGGAAAAATTGTTGGGCCTTGGCGGCGCCGCCCTTTCCGGGAATTCCAGCCCGCCATTTCGTCTTCGGTGGTGAAACGATGCCCGCCAGGCCGCGAAGACGCCAATAAAGGTTTGAAAATATTTGAAAGGCGCGCGTTCGCAAGTTTCCGCGGCCTGTCGGCATCGGTCGAATCGGCAATGGCTGTCATGGACAGGGAGCGCTGGCAGCTGTTAGATTCGATCGGAACAGGCCCGGGCGGCAACCGTGAACGATTTTTCGTTATCCTTTGGGCCTTTTCGTCTTAATCCAACGCGCCGCGTTCTCTCCCGCGACGGCAAATCGGTTCGCCTTGGCAGCCCCGCACTCGATCTCCTGATTGCGCTCGTTGAAAACGGAAAAGAGCTCATCAGCAAGGAAGATTTGCTCAAACGCGTCTGGCCGGACACTTTCATCGAAGAAGCCAATCTGAGGGTTCACGTCGCCGCGCTGCGCAAGCTGCTTGGCGGCGAAGGAACCGGAGACCAGTACATCAATACGGTGGCCGGCCGAGGCTATTGCTTCGTCGCCCCGGTGGCTCGGGTCGACGAAGTCGTCGACCCTCCCGTCGCCGCTTCGCCGGTTCCCGACACGGCGCCCGGTCTGCCTCCGTCGCTCACACGCGTGATCGGCCGTGCCGAGTGCGTGGGCGCCATTTCGAACCAATTGGCGCGCCGCCGTTTCGTGACCATCATCGGGCCCGGCGGCATCGGCAAGACGACGGTCGCCCTCGCCGTTGCAGGAAAACTTGTCGATTCCTATGCCCACAAGGTTTGCTTTGTCGAGCTTGCCCCGCTGACGGAGGCGCGTTCGATCCATGGCGCCCTTGCTTCCGTCCTGGGACTGGCGACATTGGGCGATCAGCCGCTGGCCGCTCTGGTCGCTCATCTTCGAAGCATGTCGATCCTGATCGTGCTCGACAATTGCGAGCATATGCTCGACGCGACTGCGGTTCTCGCCGAGGCCTTGTTGCGGGGGGCGCCGGGCGTTCATCTGTTGGCGACGAGCCGTCAGCCGCTGCGGGGAGAGGGAGAGTTTCTGTTTCACCTGCCGGCGCTCGCCTTTCCTCCTCCTGCGGAGCGCTTGTCGACGGCCGAGGCGCTGGGTTTCCCGGCGATCGAGTTGTTCGCGGAAAGGGCAGCGGCTTCGCTCGACTCCTTCGAACTCGATGACGGCAACGTCGCGACCGTCATCGAGATCTGTCGCCGCCTGGACGGGATCCCGCTGGCCATAGAACTCGCGGCGGCACGCGTAGATCTGTTCGGCGTCGAGGGCTTGGCTTCGCGGCTCAATGATTGTTTCTCTCTTCTGACAAAGGGACGCAGGACGGCGCTGCCGCGGCATCAGACCTTGCGCGCAACGTTGGACTGGAGCTTTGAACTGCTTCCGGAAGAGGAAAAGCGCGCCCTCGCGCGCGTTGCAGCGCTGGCCGGCGAATTCACGATGGAAGCGGCCATCGCCTTGGGTTCCGCAGGCGGGAAGCCGGCTGCCAATATCGTGGACACGATCACCGGCCTGATCGAGAAATCCCTTGTTGCAACCGATCTCAGCGGCAACGTCGTGCATTACAGGCTGCTGAGTACGACGCGCGCTTACGCGCTGGAAAAGCTGACGCTGAGCGGCGAGCAAGCGTCGATCGCGCTGTGCCACGCGGCGTATTTCAGGGATCTTGCCCGCAAGGCGGAGGTTGATTGGGAGACGGTGCCGGCCTCCCGGTGGCTGCAAATCTACGGCCGCACCATCGACGACATGCGTTCGGCCATCGATTGGGCGCTTTCCGCGATCGAGCATCACGCGATCGGGTTCGATATCATCCTCGCGACGGCCCCGCTCTGGTTCCAGCTTTCGCTGATGGATGAATACCGCGAACGCCTGCAAGGCGCCCTGGACCGCTTGAATCAAAGCGCCGATATCGACCTTCAGAGGAAGGCGCGACTTCGAATCGCGCTCGGACACGCCGTCTGGTATGCCCTCAACGACCCGGACCAGATGGAAGACGCGTTCACCAGAGCCCTTGCAATATCTGAGCAGATCGACGACCGATCTGCTCAGTTGCAATCCCTCTGGGGCATGTGGGCGGTGCGGCGCAGCCGCGGCCAGTATCGGCAAGCCCTTGCCCTCGCCACGCGCTACGAGGCCGTGGCGGCCGCGTTCGGAGAGCCCAAATTCATCTCGCTCGCGAACCGCATCCTGAGTGTCAATAATCACTATTTGGGCCATCAGGACCTGGCCCGGCGTCTGGTCGAGCAGGTACAAAGCCAGGCGCCGCAGCCGGTCCGATCCGCCAATAACGACTTCCAGCTCGACCGCCACGTCGCCATGACCTCGCTGATGGCGCGAATCTCGTGGCTTCAGGGATTTCCGGAACGGGCCGCCGCGAGCGCACGCGAGGCGATCGAGGCCGCGCTAGAGACCAGGCACGTGCTTTCGCTGGGCTATGCGCTCTGCATGGCCGGGTGTCCCGTCGCCCTGTGGACCGGGGACCTTTCGGAAGCAAAGAGGTGCACCGACCTGCTCAGGGAGTACGCTGCAAGGAATGGTCTCTACAGTACCTGGGGTAAATGCTTCGAGCACATTATCCGGCTTCAGCAGGGCACGGAACGGGAGGCGCTTGCGGCGAACTATATCGAAGCGAGGGTCGACGTTTCCACGATTTCCCGTCTGGCCGATTTGAGCGCCGAGAGGCTGGGCGCGGGTCTCGTCGCCGATCCGTGGTCTGAAGACGCGCTCTGGAGTTATCCGGAGGTCTTGCGGGTCGACGCCGAATTGCTTTTGACCAAATCGACGACGGGCGACAAGGAGGCCGAAGCAAAGCTGCTCCGGTCGCTCGATATTTCCCAGTCGCAGTCGCTTCTGTCCTTCGAGCTGCGTACCGCGGTCGACCTGGCGCGCCTCTGGAATCGCACCGGGCGCCGCGCAAAAGCCTCTTCCCTCCTGAAATCGACCTACGGAAAGTTCACCGAGGGCTTTGCGACAAGGGACCTGTCGAGCGCAAGCCATTTGATGGCGGAGCTTGCGTAACGACGTCGCGCGGTTTCGGAAGGAGCGGGCGGCTTCAACGCCGGCTTTAAACGGGTACATACCGATACGCGCCGCCATTGCGCTCGGCGTAGCCGACACCGGGATACGTCCAGTGATAGCCAAGGAGGCTCGTCCGATCGGCGGCTGCGCGTTCGATCAGGCGGGCGCGGTTTTCGATGGCGAGCTCGGGAATCGTGTCGTAGCCGAACCGCGATCTTGGATGCTGAAACGACGCGATTTCGTTGGTCGCAGCATCCGCGGTGATGATGAGGCCTTCGCCCCCGGCCATCTCCAGCGAGAGATGGCCGGGGGTGTGACCCGCAGTATCGATCGCCCTCAACCCCGATACGATATCGTCTCCGGGTTTCAGCATCACAACCCGGTCCTTGATCGCTCCGAGATCGCGCTGCGCGCCTCTCGCGAATTCATGAAGCTCGAACGGCATCATGGTGAGGTAATCCGGATTCATCCAGTAATCCCATTCGGCGGCCCCGACGTAATAGGTCGCGTTTTTGAATCTCAGGCTGCCGGTTTCGGTGAGCGTGCCCCAGACGTGATCGGGATGCGCGTGGGTGAATATGACCTTGGTGATGGCATCGGGATTGATGCCGCTGGCCTTGAGATTTCCGAAAAGCCTGCCATCGGTCGGTTGATACTTGTCGCCCGAACCAACGTCGACGATGATCAGATCGCGTCCCCTGCGGATGACCGGAATATTGGTCTTGGATTCCACGAGTCCGGCCTTGATATCGCCGGTGCGCCGCAATATCTCGGCGCGCTCACCCGGCGTGCCCTCTACGATGTCGATCGGCACGGTGATGAAGCCGTCGCTCAGCACGGTGATCGAGAACTCGCCTTGAACGAAGCTGAAATTATTCGCAGCCGGGGTGGACCTTGACGCAGCCGGCGAGAAAGCATTTTCGAATGGGTCGGTCCGGGCTTCGATCATGTTGCATTCCCTTCGGGTTTGATTTGGAGTTGTCTGACGGCCCCCATCAGCGCCCGGGCGGCTGGAATTGGAGATTTCGAACCATCGCCGACGATCAACAGACCCTCGCCGGCGCCTTTTGGAGCAAGATCGATCCCGCTCGGCATCACCGCGACCGGCTTGCCGGCACCGAGCAGCCTGGAGATCAGGGCGCCTGCAGAGTTTTTGTGTTCGGGCCGCCAGACGGAATCAGGAAGTCCCACGCAGAAAGCGGCATCGAAATCGTCGGTGTAAACTTGCTCGAGGCTCAGCGTGTCGCTGAAGTCGTCGATCGCGTGCTTGTCCCTCTCGAAGCGCTGCATGACCTCGGTAGACGCTTCACCGCCGCTCGCGACTTTCATGACCGCCGGCCCCCCGTCGGGCGAGGCCAGCACCACTTCAACGTCGGCGTCCCTGAAGGCGTAGTAGGGTCCGGCGGCTCGTTCGAGTCGAACGGCCGGATCGCGCTTGCTTCCCGGAACGTCGTTTTCCGGAATAAGGATCATCAGGACTCGCATGGCGACCGGCTCTTCTGCGCATTTTCGATTTCCGGCTTCCCCAGGGTGCGAGGAAGCCGGAGCTTCTCGAGCACATCAGGATTTGATGAACGCGAGCAGGTCTGCGTTGATGATTTCCGCATGAGTTGTGGGCATGCCATGCGGCAGGTCCTTGTAGACCTTTAACGTGCTGTTCTTGAGCAGCTTGGCCGACAGCGGCCCCGCATCGGCGAACGGCACGATCTGATCGTCTTCGCTGTGCATCGCCAAAACCGGCACGGTGATCTTCTTGAGATCCGCGGTGTGATCGGTCTCCGAGAACACCTTGATGCAGTCATAATGGGCTTTGGCGCCGCCCATCATCCCCTGGCGCCACCAATTGTCGATCACGCCTTGCGAGACCTTCGCGCCGGGGCGGTTGAATCCGTAAAACGGGCCGGCCGGGAGATCGACATAAAACTGGGCCCGATTGGCGGCCAGCGCCGCGCGAAAGCCGTCAAACACCTCGACCGGGAGGCCGCCCGGGTTCTTCTCCGACTTCACCATGACCGGCGGAATGGCGCTGATCAGAGCCGCCTTGGCGACGCGGCCACGGGCGTGTTGGGCTACGTAGCGCGTGACTTCGCCGCCACCGGTCGAGTGGCCGATATGGATCGCGTTCATCAAGTCGAGCTTTTCGGCCAATTCCGCGACGTCGGCAGCATAGGTATCCATGTCGTTGCCGACCGAAGTCTGGCTGGAACGGCCATGCCCGCGCCGGTCATGGGCGATGACGCGGTAGCCCTGCGCCAGGAAGAACATCATCTGGTTGTCCCAATCATCGGCGCTGAGCGGCCAGCCGTGGTGGAAGACGATCGGCTGGCCCTTGCCCCAATCCTTGTAGAAGATTTCGGTGCCGTCTTTGGTTGTCATCGTGCTCATGTTGTTGCTCGCTTTGCTGGTATGAGGCGGGGATGTTTTGGATGGCTGGTCGGCGACGCCTGCCTGCGCAGGCAGGCGAACGAGAGAGGTGATGGCCAAGGCAGACGCCCTGAGCAGCAAGCCGCGCCGCGTCGCCTTCCAGGATGAGATTGCTTTGGTCATTGCCGTTCCCTTCGATCTGCCGTGATCAAAGGATGCGCGCGGGCCGCGGCGTAGGCGAATAAAGCTTTGAAAATATTTGAAAGGACCCTGCCTTTTCAGCCTTTTCGGATCGGGACCATTCGGTCCGTTTCGACCAGGTGGGGTCACACGAATGTCGCTAAGCGGAGTTCGTCCCGGGACCGGTCAGGCAGTCCGCGTTGCATCAAAATCCAGCTCTGAGGGAACGCTCTTTCCTGGCGCAAAGCGCCCGACGGGCAAATCAGTCGTAGGGCTGTCCAGCCCCGCTTGTAAAAATATTCCGCTTCTCGTTTCACCCAAATCAACTTTAGAACTCCCGCCATCCCGTCCCACACAGAGGGGCGTTTCGCGATCGTCACGGACGTTGGTGCGGGATGCGGTGGACGCTGATGGTGTGCTGACGAAAGCACCTGACGCGGACGGCGAAGTCGCGTGGTCCTGATGCCCCGACGCTGGCATCAAGTTGGCGGAGTCATTTTCGCCAATGACGGTGGCAAGAAAGCCCGGTCACCGAGGAGAGCGCGTTATAAGCCGTAAAACCATTGCGCGGGGAAAGCCGGAGTGATTCCGGTTGAACCTGTGGTCCTACCCCCGTGCTTTTTTTGCACGGGACCCATGGGTGCAATCGGCACCCGGCTTTCCCTGCGCCCTCTGTACGGAGGGAAAGGAATTTCAGAGCAAACCTCGCGCGAAACCTGCGGCGAGATCGCGAAGCTGTGTTCAAGCACAGCGGCTGTTTGAAATTCAAATCCGAAGGCGGACACGCCCAACCCATCGTCGCTTGTTGTGCCGGTCGCCCGGGGCGTTTCGCTACGGATCGAGTTCCGTGTCCCAATATAAATAATCGAGCCAGCTATCGTGCAGATAGTTCGGCGGGAACAGGCGGCCGTTGCGGTGCAGCTGGTGCACCGTCGGCGCGAACGGGTGCTGCCTTGGAAACATCCGCGCCTGTTGCGGCGTCAGATTGCCCTTGCGCAGATTGCACGGCGAACAGGCGGCGACCACGTTTTCCCAGGTGGTCTGGCCGCCCTTGCTGCGCGGGATGATGTGGTCGAAGGTCAGATCGTCGTGGGCCAGGCAGTACTGGCAGACAAAACGGTCGCGCAGGAACACGTTGAACCGGGTGAAGGCGGGATGCGTGCTCGGCTTGACGAAGGATTTCAGCGATACCACGCTCGGCAGCTGGATCTCGAAGGAGGGGCTGCGCACCGCACGGTCGTAGTGCTCGACGATGTTGACGCGGTCGAGGAACACCGCCTTGATCGCGTCCTGCCACGACCAGAGCGAGAGCGGATAATAACTGAGCGGCCGGAAATCCGCGTTCAGCACCAGTACCGGCCAACCGCCTTGCGAGACATGTGCGTTCAAGTAACGCTCCTGACTCCCATATTAGCTGCGAAGCAGCATGAGATGACATACTACAGGCAGCGTGACGGGATTGTGAAGACCGTTGGCGGCCTTATCCGCCTCCGCCTGCGGGTTGCATGATGCCCGCGAAGGCCGCTAAACCGGGGCGGGCGGCGTTTTTCGGCCGTATACGGGCTCAAAAATAATGGTCACCACCTCGCGTTTTATTGAAGCGCCGCGCCGGCTGCGGGCGTTCGTCCGCGCCCATGAAACCAGCCTGGTCGTCCTTGCGGCCCTGATCGGCGTCATCGGCGGACTGGTCGTGGCGGCCATGAGTGCGGCGGTCGAAGGCATGCATGTGCTGCTGTTCAACATCGAAATAGGGGAACGCCTGTCCAGCCAATTCGCGATCGACCCGCTGCGCGCGCTACTGGTGCCGAGCCTGGGCGGACTATTGCTGGGTGTGGCGTTCCTGGTGCTGCAGCGATTTCGGCCGGCGCGCGAAATCGACCCGATCGAGGCCAACGCCCTGCATGGCGGCAGGATGTCGTTTCGCGGCAGCGTGATCGTGGCGCTGCAGACGGTGTGGTCAAGCGGCGTCGGCGCTTCGGTCGGGCTCGAGGCGGGCTATACCCAGTTGGCCAGCGGTATTGCCGCCTCGCTGGGCCGCGGCTTCCATCTGCGCCGTGCGGATCAGCGCATCATGGTCGGCTGCGGCGCCGCGGCGGCGATCGCGGGCGCGTTCAGTGCGCCGCTGGCCGGCGCCTTCTATGCCTTCGAGCTCGTGATCGGCGGCTATACGCCGGCCAGTCTTACGCCGGTCGGCGTCGCCGCGGTGGCGGGCTATTTCGTCGCCCATGCCTTTACGGTGCTGTCGCTCGGTGTCGGCATCGGCCCGGTCGGCGATGTCCTCGGCCGCGATCTTGCGATCGCGGCCTTGCTCGGGGTTCTGGCAGCGCTGTTCGGCATCGGTATCATGCGCGGCGTGGCGCTGTGCGAGCAACTCCTGGCCAGGACGCGGCTATGGCCGCCGCTGCGCCCGGCGCTGGGCGGCCTCGTCGTGGGCCTGCTCGCTTTGATCTCGCCGCAGGTGATGTCGTCCGGCCATGGCGCGCTGCATTTTGCCGGGTTTGTTTCGATTCCGCTTTCGGTGCTGGCCAGCATCTTCATCCTGAAAGCGATCGCGTCCGTGGTGTCGCTGGGATCAGGCTTTCGTGGCGGCCTGTTCTTCGCCACGCTGTTCCTCGGCGCGCTCGGCGGCCATTTGTTCGCCGGCGCCTTCGACGTGATCTGGCCGGGCCTCAAGCTCAGCCCGAACGTCTATGCCATCATCGGCATGAGCGCGCTGTCGGCCTCCGTCATCGGGGGGCCGCTGACAATGTCGTTCATCGCGCTGGAATCGACCGGCAATCTGTGGCTCTCGACCGCGGTGCTGGTCGCGGTCATCATCTCGACCCAGATCACCCGTGAGCTGTTCGGCTACTCCTTCGCGACATGGCGGCTGCATCTGCGCGGCGAGACCATCCGCAGCGCCGCCGATATCGGCTGGATCCGCGACCTCACGGTGCGCAGCCTGATGCGGCAGGACCTCGCCACCGTCAATGCCAACATGGGCATCGAGGAGTTCCGCGACAAATTCCCGCTGGGCTCGAAGAACCAGGTGGTAGCGGTCGACGGCAGCGGCCGCTATGTCGGGCTGGCGCTGGTCGCCGATGCCCACGCGACGGATATCAAGACGACCGGCGGTTTGATGGGCCTCTTGCATTTCCGCGATGTGGTGCTGCGTCCCGGCATGAATATCCAGGAGGCCATTGCCGTGTTCGACGCCGCGGAAGCCGAATCGCTGGCGGTGGTCGATATCGACGGCGAACAACGCCCCATTGGGGTGCTCAGCGAGGCCCATGCGATGCGGCGTTATGCGGAAGAATCAGAGCAGCGCCGGCGCGAGGTGCTGGGCGAGGTCTGAAGCCCAAATTGTAGCTGCTGAAATAGACCAGAAGGCGTTGCAAACGCTTCATCCGGGGGGAAACCGCATGCGCAAATTGCTGGCCGCGATGGTCGCGACCGTGCTCGGCCTGTCATGCGCCGGCATCGCAGTCGCGCAAACCTATCCGACGCATCCGATCACCATGATCGTGCCGTTTCCCGCCGGCGGCGCCACCGACACCCTGGCCCGCTTCCTGGCAGAGAAGATGCGGGGCATTCTGGGACAACCCATCATCATCGAAAACGTCGCCGGCGCCGCCGGCAGCATCGGTGTTGGCCGCGCCGTGCGTTCGGCCCCCGACGGCTACACGCTCTCGATCGGCACCTCGACCACGCATATGCTGACCGGCGGTCTCTATGCGCTCCCGTTCGACCTATTGAAGGACCTCGAGCCGGTCATCCAGCTCGGCAGCGAGCCGCTCTTGATCGTCGGCAAGAGGAACCTGCCGGCGGACGATCTGAAGGGGCTGATCGCCTGGCTCAAGGCCAATCCCGACAAGGCGTCGGCCGGCATCGCCGGCGTCGGCGCGACCGGCCATCTCACGGGAATTTCGTTTCAGAAGGAGACCGGGACGACATTTCAGTTCGTGCCGTTTCGCGGCAACGCACCGGCGATGACGGATCTGCTGGCGGGTCAGATCGATTTCATGATCGAGCCGTCGTCCAATTTCAAGTCGCTGATCGCGGCCGGCAGCGTCAAGCCCTTCGCCATCACCGGGCGGACGCGGCTGCCGTCATCGCCGGATATTCCGACCGCGGACGAGGCGGGGCTGCCCGGCTTCTTCGCTTCGCTCTGGTACGGGCTGTGGGTGCCCAGGGATACGTCGAAGGATATCGTCGCCAAACTGAATGCCGCCCTGGTGCAGGTGCTCGCCGATCCCACGGTGAAGCGGCGCCTGGACGATCTCGGCATCCAGATCACCCCGCTCGCGCAGCAATCGCCGGAGGCCTTGCGGGCGTTCCAGAAAGCCGAGGCCGAGCGTTGGTGGCCGATCATCAAGGTGTCCGGCATCAAGGCGGAGTGAGAGGGAATCGTCGGGCTAGCTTTCGATATCCTCTGCGGCGATGATCCGCTGGCGAAGCGCAAGTCGGACGAGCTCGATGTCGGACGCGACGCCGAGTTTGGCGCGGATCAGATAGCGCGTGTTGGCCGCGGTCTTGACGCTGATATGCAGCGTCTCGGCGATGTCATCGACGGATTTCTCGGCCAGCAGCATGCGCAGGATCTCGAACTCCCGCGGGCTCAGCGCGTCGACGGCGGCAGGTTCGTCGGCGAGCCGGTTGATGGCGAGTTCGTGGTCGATATCGGGACTGAGCGCGATGCGCCCGGCCATCACCTCGGCGATCGCACGCAACAGCGCGTCCGGCGGGTTGCTTTTGGTGACGAAGCCGCGCGCGCCCGCCTTGATCGCCTGCACCGCGTAAGCCGCGCTCTGGTGCATGGTGAACACCAGGATACGCGCGAGATGGTCCCATCGCCGGATGCGCCGGATCGCCTCGACCCCGCCAATTCCCGGCATCGATACGTCCATGATGACGAGGTCGGGCCTGACCTCCTTGTAGACACGATAGGCCTCGGCGCCGTCGCCGGCCTCGGCGACGACCTGCAGGCGATCCTGCTTGTGCAGCAGCGAGCGATAGCCCTCGCGCACGATCGCATGGTCGTCGGCCAGCATTACGCGCGTGAAAGTTTTGGTGTCCGGCATCCCTAGGCTTCCGATCCCACATTGGGAATGGTCGCGACGAGCCGGGCGCCGCCCGCTGGCCGCCTCTCGAAACGCAGCGTGCCGCCGAGCGAGACGACCCGCTCCTGCATGCCGAGAAGTCCCATGCCGGCTTTTGGCGCGAGATTTCCGTTCACCGCCTCGCCGTCGTCTTCGACGCTCAGGATGATCTCGGCGTGTCCGGCCTCGAGACGCAGCCGCACGCACCTCGCCCGGGCATGCTTCGCCGCATTGGTGATCGCCTCCTGCGCGATGCGATAGAGACTGGCGCAGACGCTTGGCGGCAAATCATCGGCCTTGCCGATGATGGCAATGTCGAACCGGGTGCGGCCCTTTTCGAAGCCGTTCCAGCTTGCCACGAGGCTTTCGAGGCTCAGCGTGAGGCCGAGTTCCTCGATTTCGGGCGGGCGCAGGCGCACCAGCGCGCCGCGCAGCGTTTCCATCATGCCCGCCGTGGTGCGCGAGATGCCCCGGCATTCCTCCAACAGCGGCGGACATTCGCGCTCCGCCGTATGGGCGGCGGCGGCGGCCTGCGCCGCGATGGCGGTCAGCGACTGGCCGAATTCGTCGTGCAATTCGCGGGCAAGATGGCGCCGCTCCTCGTCCTGCACGGCGATGAGCTTTCGCGTCAATGCGTTGCGTTCGGCGAGGGCGGCTTGCAGCTTCTGCGCCAACGCGTTGAAGACGTCGGAAATCGCCGAGAGTTCCGCAAGGTCGAAACTGGGCAGCCGTGCGGAAAGATCGTTCGCCGCAAGCTGCGTCAGCCCGGCGCGAATCACACGCGTCGGCCGCAGGGCGCGCGCGAGCGCGGCGTAGACCGCAAGGCAGAGCCCCACCAGCGCGAAAGCCATGATGGAGAGAAGGCGGCTGGTCTCGCGCCAGCTCTGGCCGATCTGCGTGGCGGGATCGAAGGTCGCGACCGCCACGCCGGAGGCGTTGCCTTCGACGAGAAGCGGCATCGAGACCGGCTGGCCGGGATGGAAGATGGCGCGATAGAGCGCGGTGAAACTTTCGGGCGCGACGGTCTCGTCGGCGAGCGCGCCGTTGCAAATACCCTGGCGGAAATCGCCGACCTTGTTCCGATAGGCGATGCAGAGGCCTGGTTCCATCAGCGGCGCTGCGACCCGCTGCAGATCCGGTGTCGCGTTGGCGGACAGCGAATACCATTGCGCCTGCGCCTGCTGCAGCGAGATGTCCTTGGCGACGATTTCGGCGATCCGGCTCGCCTTCGCCCTGGCGGCCCGGTCGCTGTCGACCAAGGCGTAGGCCGCGACCGCGAGAAGGCAAACCGCCGCCAGCGCCGCGACGCGCAATGTCAGCCGCAGCTTCAGATCGATGGCGCGCGCGGGGCCCGCCACGAATTCAGGGGCCTGTTGCAAGCTCCCTCCCATGTCCATCGCATTTAGAAGCAAATTTCGTCGGGAAGAAAGCACCGCAAGGTTAGATCGGGCATTTCACCCGGTCAATCCAGGGAAAACCGCCGTTTCGCGGGTGTGAAAGGTCGGCTGAGATCATGGGGAATTTGCAGCTTCAGGGGTCATTCATGCGCGGCATCACTTTCGTTCTCGCCCCAGCCATGATTGTTGCAGGGCTCACCGCCGCCAATGCGGCCGAACCTGCCGCACCGCAACCGATAAAACTTGCGGTGTTTCCGTTTGAACTGGAGGATTTCAGCGCCGCTGCGGCCTATACTCCCCCCGATGACATCGACCGCGAGCAATTGCGGCTTTCGACGGAAGAGGCGCGTCGGCTGATCGGGCAATCGGGACGCTATCAACTGGTCGACGTCGGCGCGGTGAGCGACGAAGCGGCCAAGGCCGGCAAATTGCACAATTGCGATGGCTGCGAAGCGAAGATCGCCGCTGCCCTCAACGCGGATCAGTCCATGATCGGGATCGTCACGCGCATCAGCCGAACGGATTACGCGGTAACCTACAAGATTCGCGACGCCCAATCCGGGGCGCTGGTCGACGTCGAGCAGACCGACCTGCGTGCGGGCGCCAATTCGGCCTGGAGCCGCGGCGCGCGCTGGCTGATTCAACGCCGCCTCCTGGAAAAGGAGAACTAGCGTGGAACACAAAAGCCAGCCCTGAGGTTGCGGAATAGATTGCAACGGGATGCCAAGCCGCATCGCCAAGTGAGGATCGTGTCGTATGCAAAAGCCGATGAAAACGGGGTCAGCGGGCCTCGCTTTGGTAGCCGCCGCCGTTTTCTGCGCCAGTGCGGTTACGCAAAGCCGAGCGCAAGCGGAGACGCCCGTCCTCGCGGTCGCCGAAATCCAATATGTCGACACCTCGGGCGAGGTCATGGATCAGAGCGCCGACCATTTCCGGCGCTTGCGCGAATTCGAGGCTTCATTGCGCACCGATCTGGCGGCGAGCGGCAAGGTACAAAGCGTCAATCTCGATTGCCCGCCAAACGCCTGTTCGATCGGTGACATCGATGCAGATCAGTTGCTCGGCATGGCGCAAGCCGCCGGTGCCGGCTATCTCCTGATCAGCAGCTTTCACAAGATGAGCACACTGGTGCAATGGGCAAAATTCGACCTCGTCGAGGTCAAATCGCGGAACGTCGTCTTTAATCGTCTTGTCACTTTTCGCGGCGACAACGACAAGTCCTGGCGTCACGCGGAATCCTTCATCGTCCGCCAGATCCTGGATCACGAAGACCAGTGAAACCTACGCGCTCCGCGGCAGCAGCCCTTCTTCGATGGCCTTGATCTGCAGCGCCAGATATTTCGAGTTGATCCGGCACTGCGCGAGGCTGCCGGCGATGAACCAGAGGCCGGGCTGCGGCGTGCGGGTGTACATGTTGCGCAGTTCCTGGCCCTCGCCGAAACCCCAGATCGGGCCGACACGCGTGGCGATGTCGGTGCCGAACAGTTTGCGCACCAGAACCTCCTGTGGCTTGTAGCCGGTCGCCAGCACGATCAGCTCGGCGGCAAGCCGCTCGCCGCGCTTCATCCACACGCCGTCGGCGACAAACGAGTCGATATCCTCGAACTGGATCAGCTTGATCGCGCCGCTGGCGACCAGATCAGAACAGCCGACGTTGAAATAATAGCCGCCGCCGCGGGTGAGGTATTTGAACTGCCAGCCGGTGCCGCCGTCGCCGTAATCGAGCTTGAAGCCGACCCGCGTCAGGCCGTCGAGCAGTTCCTTGTCGAGATTTCTGGATTGCTCGGTCAGCATCACGTGGCTGCGCCTGGCCAGCACCAGCGGCATCGAGGTCGCGATCAGGTCGTTATCGTCAAGCGTGCCTTCGTTGTACGCCGCATAGGCCAGTTGCGCGGAGGGTTCGATGTTGGTGACCAAGGTCGAGCTGCGCTGCACCAGCGTAACGTCGGCCCTCCTCGAATGCAGGTCCTGCGCGATATCGTGACCGCTGTTGCCGGTGCCGATCACGAGGGCCTTCTTGCCCTTCCATGGCTCGCCGTCGTCATACTGGCTGGAGTGCAGCACCGTGCCGGTAAAGTTTTTCAAAGCGGGAATATCGGGCAGGTTCGGAATGCCGCTGACGCCGGTGGCCATCACGACATGGCGCGGACGCATGACGCGCTTCGCACCGTCGGCGAGGCGCAGCGCCACCGACCAGCGGCCGTCCGCTTCGTCATAGCTGCCGCTCTCGAACTCGGTGCCGGTCCAGTAGTTCAGCTCCATGGCATCGACATAGGCCTCGAACCAGTTGGCGAGCTTGTCCTTGGGGATATAGACCGGCCAGTTCGGCGGGAACGGCATATAGGGCAGGTGATTGACCTGGACCTGATTATGCAGTGTCAGCGCGTGATAGCGCTTGCGCCAGTTGTCGCCGATGCGCGTCTCGCGGTCGACGATCAGCGTGTCGATCCGCAATTGCTTCAGGCGCGCCGCGATCGCGAGCCCGGCCTGGCCGCCGCCGACCACCAGCACGATGGGATCGCGATCGGCATATTGGGCCGACGCCTCCCGCAGGTCGAGCCAGTTGGGCCCGCGAAAATCCCGTGAATAGGATTGGCCGCGCGGCCGCGCCGATCGCAGCTGCTCCTCGAACCCCTTCAGCTCGTCGAGCGCGGTAAGCAGCGTCCAGGCCTTCAGGCGGTTGCCGTCGGCGGCGTCCGGGATCAGCCGCAGAATCCCGCTGCCGCGCCCCTGCGCGGTTTCGAACTTGAAGATCGCCTCGATCGAAACGGTGCCGGCGCGGGTGACCGGCCGTGGCGCGGCGCGGTCGGGATCGATTGCAAAATCGCGCGGCGCGGCGCGAATGGCGTGAACCTTTAGCTCGCGCAGGATCTCGTCGCCGCCGTTGATGGTCTGCAGATGCCAGCTCAGCGCCAGCACGTCGCGCCAATAGCTTTCCGGGTGAAACAGCTTCTTCAGCGCCGATTCATCGGGCTTTGCAATGGCGCTTTCGAACTCCGACAGCCAGTTCTCGGCGGCGATCGAGACATCGTCGGTTCTGTCCAGCATTTGGCGTTTTCTCATTCCCGGCCGTCTTCGCGGCGTTTCCCTGTGGCAAAGCCTATACCGTTTGGGATCGCGCAGAAAGGTCGGGATGAGAACTCCGCTATGTCGTCAGCGACAGGATGTGACCCTGCTCCGGCAGCACGCGGCCATTCAGCGTGTCGAGATAAACCTGCTTCACGGCCTCCTCGCCGCGGCCTTCGATCACGTTGAGCCATCGATCCAGCATCGGCGCGAAGCCGGACCACGCCGCGCCGAACCGCGTGTCGATCCCGCCCGGGCCCCATTCCCTGGCGCGTTTGCGAATCAGGTCGGGCGCGAAGAACCAGCTCGGTTTGGCGCCCGGCAATTGCGGCTCGTCCGGCGATGAACTGCGGTGGGTGAGCCCGATGCGCCCGGAATATTTTATTCTATCGCCGAAATGCCGATGCAGGGTGGCGCGCAATTCGCTGTTGCCGGCCATGTCGACGAAGGCGACGGGCACGTCCGAGGGCAGCGAGGTTACGGCGTCATAGGTCACGACCTCGTCGTAACAGCCGAGCGACCTGACAAAATCGACGTTGCTCGCCGAGGTCAGCCCGATCACGCGGACCTCCTTGCGCAGCGTGTGCAAAAGATGCGCAAGCCCGAACGCGGTCTTGCTGGAGGCGCTGGAGAGCATCACGCGGCGCGCGTCGAAGAACGCATTCTCGGCAAGAAAATCATCGACCAGGAACGACAGCATGAACAGCGGCCGCAGCAACGCCTGATAATCGCCCTGCCGTCCGGCGAAGGCGGGGTCGCCGCTCACGCGCGCATAGGCATTGTAGACCGGCGCCACGCCCTGGCGATGCGCGGCACCGTCGCGCAGGCCGCGCTTGCGGACGTCGGCGGCTTCGATGACGAGATGGGTCGCCATCGGAAAATAGCCGAACAGGCGTTCGCCCTCAGCGACGGCCGGATGCGCCGAGGCGATCACCTCGCCAAATCCCCACACCGGGATGTTGCCGAAATTTTCCGGCGCCGGAAACAGCTGCCAGTATTTCAGCTCGTCGCCGAGCACGGCGTAGGTGATGTTGTTGGCGGTGAAGGCGAAGCGATCGATCTTGACCAGCAGCGTCTCGGCGGGAAGCTCCGCGGCGTCGGGCAGTTGCGTCTGGATGAATTTGCATTGCTGCAGATCATCGCGGGTAACGATGAAGTCTCTGGATTTCATGTTTTCGATCCCGGCAGTTTCGCTGCCGCGATATTTGCTTTTGCCGATGACCGTTTTGCAACAGCCAACTTGTTTAAAACAGCGTTCGCTTTTGCTGCGGCCTTGTCCGCTCCTGCGATCACGCCCTCGCGCTTCTTGATCGCGCGGTAATAGGACCACCACAGATGTGCCGCGGCGCCGCGCCAGGGACGCCACGGCTCGGCCAGCGGCGCCATCTGCTTTGCGGTCGGCCGCGTCTTCAGGCCGAGCCCGATCTTGACCGCTTCCTGCACGGCGAGGTCGCCGGCGGGCCAGGCATCGCCATGGCCGAGGCAAAACAAGAGATAGACGTCGGCGGTCCAGGGGCCGATGCCGTGCAGCGCGGTCAGCGTGTTGTGCGCGGCGTCGGCGTCCTCGTTCGCCAGCACGTCGAGATTGAGCCGCTCGGCGGCGATCTCGCGCGCCAGGCTCTTCAGGGTCTTGATCTTTGCGGCTGACAGGCCGAGCCGGCCCAGCCGGCCGGCGCGCACCTTGCGCAGGGTCTCGTGATGAAACGGATCGAACGCGGCCGTGAGGCGGGCCCAGATCGCCGCGGCGCTCGCGGTGGACAATTGCTGGCCGCAGACGATCGCAGCGAGGCCGGCATAACCGGGCTCGCGCCGCCGCAGCGCCGGCATGCCGGCGATGTCGAATACCGGTTTGAGCCGCGGGTCCTGCCTGACCAGCGCGTGGATGGCCTCTTCAAGGTCGGCCTGGGTGTTGAGGTGGAAGGTCATTGCGACTTAAAACCACCATGTCCGGTGAAAGAGATCAATGCCACCCGTTTTCCGCTTTGCGCCGAGCCCAAACGGCTATCTGCATCTCGGCCATGCCTATTCGGCGTTGCTGAATTTCGATTCGGCGCGCCGGAGCGGCGGCCGCTTCCTGCTGCGCATCGAGGATATCGACGCCACCCGCTGCCGCCCGGAATTCGAGACCGCGATCTATGAAGACCTCGCCTGGCTCGGCATCAGCTGGGAAACGCCGGTGCGGCGGCAGTCCGGGCATCTGGCCGATTATCGCCAGGCGATCGAAACCCTCGCAGGCCTGGGCCTGGTCTATCCGAGTTTCGAGAGCCGCGCCGAGATCGCGCGACTGGTGGCGGAGCGGCGCGCGCAGGCAGCCTGGCCGTGCGATCCCGACGGCGCGCCGCTCTATCCCGGTGTTGCAAAACGGCTGCCGCAGGTTGAGCGCGCGCGGCTGCTCGAAACCGGCGCGCCTTACGCGCGGCGGCTCGACATGGAAGCGGCCTGTGCCAAGACCAACGCTAAGACCTACGCCAAGACCGGGGCCCTGACCTGGATCGAGCACGGCCAGGGTCCCGAAGGCGAAACCGGCGTCGTGGCCGCGGGGGCGGAAGCGTGGGGCGACGTCGTCCTCGCGCGCAAGGAGACGCCGACCAGCTATCACCTTTCGGTGGTGGTCGACGACGCCCTGCAAGGTGTGACCGAAGTCGTGCGGGGACAGGACCTGTTCTGGTCGACCAGCGTCCACCGGCTGCTGCAGGCGTTGCTCGGCCTGCCGCCGCCGGTGTACCGGCACCACCGCCTCATCCTCGATGCGGCGGGGCGGAAGCTGTCGAAGTCGACCGCGGCGACCGGGCTTCGCGAACTCCGTGGCCAGGGTGCGACATCAGCCGATATCCGCCGCCTGGTCGGCCTGCCGTAACCGAGGGGCAGCCCCGATTTAGGGCAGCCTTGTTGCGGGCCGATTGCAAGGGGAAAAGCCCCCTTCGGCGTGACTCACCGCGTCCAGCCGTGGCATGGTGGGGATGGCCAGGGTCAGGGGAATCATGGCGGCAACATCGCGCTCACAGCGCACCACGCGGCCGGTGAAAAAGCGGCCGCCGAAAAAGCGTGCTTCCGGCCTTGCCGCCCGCAAGGCGCGCAAGCGCGTTGCCAAGACCCACGCAATGAAAACGGTCGGACCGGGCATGGTCGAGGCCGCGCTCGCCGCATTCGCGCACGAGGTCCGCACCCCCCTTACGGGTATTCTCGCCATCAGCGATCTGCTGGCGACCTCGGATCTCGACGAGCGCGAACGGCGCTGGGTCGACACCATCAAGGCGGGCGCGGAACATCTCGCCCGCCTTGCGACCTTGTTCGTCGATGCCGCGCGGGGCGCGGTTGTCGCCGGCGTGCGGCAGGATTTCTTCGATCTGCGCGCGCTGGCGCGCAGCGCCGGCGATTCGCTCGCCGGCCGGGCGGCGGCGAAAGGCCTGCAATCCGGCGTCGATATCTCGGACAAGCTGCCTGCGCTGGTGGTCGGGGATCCCGTGCGGCTGCGCGCGGCGCTGGAAAACCTGATCGACAACGCGGTCAAGTTCACCGATCAGGGCGGCGTCGCGCTCGAAGTGGTCCCGATGCGCGGCGTGAAGGGCAAGGTCGGTGTCGCCTTTTCGGTTTCCGACAGCGGGATCGGTATCACGCTCAACGAGATCAAGCGCCTGTTCCGCCCGTTCTCGCAGGCCAATGTCAGTGTCGCCTCCCGCTTCGGCGGCGCCGGGCTTGGCCTGTCGTCGGTGAAACAAATCGCGCGCGCCATGGGCGGCGACATCATCGTTGCGCAACGGCGCGGCGGAGGAACCACCTTCACGCTGACGGTGAGTTTGACCCGCGCCAGGGCCTCGAAGGCGGCCGGCGCCGGTTCGAATACCGTTGTCCCGGCATCGCCGGCGCCGGCGCTGCGCATCCTCGGCGTTGAGGACAATCCGTTCGGCCGCGTCGTGCTCAACACGATCCTGACCGAACTCGGTCATGGTGCGGAATTCATCGGGCGGGGCGAGGCCGCCACCGAACGGATCGCGCAAGGCGATTTCGACGCGGTGCTGATGGACATGGTGCTGCCGGGCATCGACGGCATCGAGACCATCAGGCGAATTCGAGGCCTGAGCCCGCCGTCCGGCCAAATCCCGATCATCGGGGTGTCGGGCCGCGGCGACGACGAAGCCGCCGCGCGCGCAGCCGGCGCCGACGCCTTCCTCGTCAAGCCTGTGAGTCCAAGGGCGCTAGCGACTGCGCTGCTTGAAGTGACACGCCGTGGGGCAGCCGCGACTTGATGATCGCCGCGTTCAGCTCGCCGCCATACACGAAGATCGCGGCGATGAAATACAGAAATACCAGCGCGATGATGACCGACGCGAGGCCGGCATACATCGTGACGTAGTTGTTGGCGAAGCGGGCCAGATACTGGCCGAACACGATGCCCGACACCAGCGAGGCCACCAGCGTGAAGACGATGCCCGGCAGGATCTGCAGGAATCCGCGGCGGCCCGCCGGCAGCCAGGCATGTAGGATGAACAGCGCCACCGTCATCGCTGCGATGGTGATGCCGTAGCGCGACAGATTGAGAAAATGCTCGTTGCTCTCGACGATCAGCGGAATATGACGCCGCACGGCCTCGATGATGAGAGGGCCAAGCACGATGAGAAACGCCATCGCCAGCGAGGTCACCGCGGCAACCAGCGTGTAGCCGATCGATTCGATCCGCAGCCAGTACCAGCGCCGCGGCTCGATCACCGAGTAGGCGCGGTTGAGCGCGACCCGTAGCGCTTCCACGCCGTTCGAGGCAAAATAGACCGCGAGAACCGCGCCGATGGTCAGGATGTCGCCGCGGCTCGTCGTCAGCACGTCGTGGATCTCGCCGGAGAGCGAATCGGCGACCTGCTTCGGCCAGATCTGCAACAGCAGCCCGACGGCCTGATCGGCGAGTTCCTTCGACCCGAAAAAGCCGGCCAGCGACGCCAGCACGATCAGAAACGGAAACAGCGCCATCAGTGTCGATAGCGCGATGTGGCTGGCGATCGCCCAGCCGTCATCGGCGAGGAACTCGTAGAACGCATCCATGACGACCAGATAGATGTAGCGGAGCTGCCTCACATTTCACCTTGGCCGGGGCCGGACGGGTTCAGCCGGCGCACCGTGCTACCTTCTGATATTATTGAACTAAAAGCCAGAACCTGACGGCGGCGCGAGCGCGGTAGCGGACCGCCCGGCGTGGTGTTAGATACGGCCATGGCATCGTTCCTGAGCATGATCGTTCTTCCCGTCGCCGTCGGCGCCGTCGCGCTGGTGCTGCTGATGGGTCTCGTTAACATGATGCGGGGCGGATCGCCGAACCGCTCGCAGACGCTAATGCGGTGGCGGGTGCTGCTGCAATTCGTAGCGATCGTCATCACCATGTTCACGGTGTGGGCGATGGGACACTAATGGAGACGGATCATCATGGTCGTGCTTAATCGCATCTATACGCGAACCGGCGACGACGGCACGACCGCGCTCGGCAGCGGCGAGCGCCGGCCGAAATACGATCTGCGGATCGGCGCCTATGGAACCGTGGACGAGACCAACGCCGCCATCGGCATCGTGCGGCTGCACCTGAGGGAGCATCGCGAACTCGACGGGATGCTGGGGCAGATCCAGAATGACCTGTTCGACCTCGGCGCCGACCTCGCGGTGCCTGAGCGGCAGGGCAAGGCGGAGCGGTTGCGCATGCTTTCGAGCCAGGTCGAGCGCCTCGAGCGCGACATCGACACCCTGAATGCGCACCTCGCCCCGCTCACCTCGTTTGTGTTGCCCGGCGGCACGCCGGCCGCGGCCTATCTGCATCTGGCGCGCACGATATGCCGCCGGGCGGAACGGATGATGGTGGAACTCGCGGCCAAGCCCGATGAACCGGTCGGCGACGCCGCGATCCAGTATATGAACCGGCTGTCGGACTTCCTGTTCGTCGCCAGCCGTTCGGTGAACGACAACGGCGCCGGCGACGTGCTTTGGGTGCCCGGCCAGAATCGTTAAGGCGCCGCCATTTAGGGCGATTTTTGGCCTTCGCGCGTTGACCGGGGTTGGCCGGACCTTTAGGTTCCGCGCCCAAGCTGATCAAAACCGAAATTGAAGCGAAAGAGGATCGATGAAGGTTCTGGTGCCGGTAAAGCGGGTGGTCGATTACAACGTCAAGGTCCGGGTCAAAAGCGACGGATCGGGCGTGGAGCTGTCCAACGTCAAGATGTCGATGAATCCGTTCGATGAAATCGCGGTCGAGGAGGCTCTGCGGCTGAAGGAAGCCGGCAAGGCGACCGAGGTGGTGGTGGTGTCGATTGGACCCGCGCAGGCGGCCGAAACCATCCGGACCGGCCTCGCCATGGGCGCCGACCGCGGTATCCTGGTCAAGGCCGAGGGCAACGTCGAACCTTTGGCGGTCGCCAAGATTCTCAAGGCCATCGCCGACGAGGAAAAGCCCGGCCTGATCATTCTCGGCAAGCAGGCGATCGACGACGATTCGAACCAGACAGGCCAGATGCTGGCGGCGCTGCTCGGATGGTCGCAGGCCACGTTCGCCTCCAAGCTCGAGGTCGATGGAACCGACTTCAAGGTGACGCGCGAGGTCGACGGCGGCCTGCAGACCGTGAAACTCAAGGGCCCGGCGATCGTAACTACCGATCTGCGGCTCAATGAACCGCGCTACGCCAGCTTGCCCAACATCATGAAGGCGAAGAAGAAGCCGATCGCCGAGAAGAGCGCGTCCGACTACAGCGTCGATCTCACCGCCCATCTCGAGATCCTCAAGACCTCGGAACCGCCGGGCCGCAAGGGAGGCGTCAAGGTCAAGGACGTCGCCGAGCTGGTGTCGAAACTCAATGAAGCCGGGGTTCTCTAGATGACCACGCTGTTGATTGCCGAACACGAACACGCCACGCTGAAAGATTCCACCAACAAGGCGTTGACGGCCGCGACCCAGCTCGGCGCCGAAGTTCACGTTCTGGTCGCCGGTGGCGGCGAAGGCACCAAGGCGGCGGCCGAGGCGGCGTCCAAGCTTGCCGGCGTCACCAAGGTGCTGGTCGCCGACGGTGACGCCTATGCCCACGATCTCGCCGAGCCGCTGGCTGCGCTGATCGTGGCGCTGGCGCCGTCCTATGACGCCTTCGTCGCGCCCGCGACCTCCCGCTTCAAGAACGTGATGCCGCGCGTCGCGGCGCTGCTCGACGTCATGCAGGTGTCGGAAATCATCAAGGTGGTTTCACCCGATACCTTCGAGCGCCCGATCTATGCCGGCAACGCGATCCAGACAGTGAAGTCGAAGGACGCCAAGAAGGTCATCACGGTGCGGACGTCGACCTTCGCCGCGGCCGGAACCGGCGGCAGTGCTGCGATCGAAAATGCGGCCTCGGCCGCCGATCCCGGCCTTTCCAGCTTCGTCGGCGAGGAAGTCGCGAAAAGCGACCGTCCCGAACTGACATCGGCGAAGATCATCGTCTCCGGCGGCCGCGCCATGCAGAGCCGCGAGAACTTCGCCAAATATATCGAGCCGCTCGCCGACAAGCTCGGCGCCGGCGTCGGCGCCTCGCGTGCCGCGGTCGATGCCGGCTATGCGCCGAACGACTGGCAGGTCGGACAGACCGGCAAGGTGGTGGCACCTGAGCTATACATCGCAATTGGCATTTCCGGCGCGATCCAACATCTCGCCGGCATGAAGGATTCCAAGGTGATCGTCGCGATCAACAAGGATGAGGACGCGCCGATCTTCCAGGTCGCCGATTACGGTCTGGTCGCGGATCTCTATCAAGCGGTGCCCGAGTTGACCGAAGAACTCGGCAAGCTGGGTAAATAACGACACAGCCGGCCGGATGAAGTGAACTTCGGCCGGTGTTTATGCAAAGAGGGGCAGGCGCGGGACGCGCGCCGCGTTCCGGTGAGATGGCAAGATGGCAGCTAAGATCAAGAAGGTCGGCGTGATCGGCTCGGGCCAGATGGGCAACGGGATCGCCCATGTGGCGGCGCTGGCCGGGCTCGACGTCGTGCTCAACGATGTGTCGGCCGATCGGCTGAGGTCGGGCATGGCTACCATCAACGGCAACCTGTCGCGCCAGGTCGCCAAGAAGATGATCACCGAGGACGCCCGCAAGAAGGCGCTGGAGCGGATCGTCTCCACCGAGACCATGGACGGGCTTGCCGATTGCGATCTGGTGATCGAAACCGCGGTGGAAAAGGAAGAGGTCAAGCGCAAAATCTTCCACGATCTGTGCGCGGTGCTGAAGCCGGAGGCCATCGTCGCTTCCAACACGTCGTCGATCTCGATCACGCGGCTCGCCGCCTCCACCGACCGGCCCGAGCGCTTCATCGGCATTCACTTCATGAATCCGGTGCCGCTGATGGAGCTGGTCGAACTGATCCGCGGCATCGCCACCGACGACGCGACCTTCGACGCGGCCAAGGAGTTCGTCACCAAGCTCGGCAAGCACGTCGCGGTGTCGGAGGACTTCCCGGCCTTCATCGTCAACCGCATCCTGCTGCCGATGATCAACGAAGCGATCTACACGCTGTATGAAGGCGTCGGCAATGTCGAGGCGATCGATGCTGCGATGAAGCTCGGCGCCCATCATCCGATGGGGCCGCTGGAACTCGCCGATTTCATCGGGCTCGATACTTGCCTGTCGATCATGCAGGTGCTGCACGAGGGGCTCGCCGACTCCAAATATCGGCCGTGCCCGCTGTTGGTAAAATATGTCGAGGCTGGTTGGCTCGGCAGAAAGACCCAGCGCGGCTTCTACGATTATCGCGGCGACAAGCCGGTCCCGACGCGCTGAGGCTTGTCATTGCCTGGCCATAGCCGTCCGAAGGACGGCGTCGCTTCCGCTCGCCTATGCCCGACAATCCATCCGCTTCGAAAGTGCATTTTGTGAAGCCGTAGCCCGTAGGGTGGGCTGAGCGAAGCGAGCCCACCATGCTGATGAGCATTCTGGGTGCTGGCTGGTGGGCACGGCGCGAAACGCGCCTTTGCCCACCTTACATGGCCCTTGATCTCCAGCATTCGTTAACCCCTGTCGGTTAGCGTCGCTCGCGACGGAGAGTTGTGCGTTATGGATATGATGAGCATGGTCACCAGTATGCTTGCCGCCCAGGCGGGCAACACGCAGATGCAGGTCGCCACGACCATCATGAAATCGAATGCCGATTCCGAGAAATCCACGGTCCTGACGCTGCTGGGGGCTGCCCAGCAGAACATGTCGTCGCTGGCCAATGTCGGCGCCGGGGTCGGCGGCAATCTCAACATCTCGGCCTGATGGCCTAGGCTCTGATCAGCTTCGCTGAATCAGAACCGTCGTTCATCTTCTTGTTTGGGCATGATCTTTTCCGAAAAACCGGTATCCACTTTTCGGGATCATGCCCTAAAGCCCGGCGGCGACCGGGTTCATGGCCGCCTTGATCAGCTTGATGGCGTCGTCGCTGTCCCAATCCGCCGGCCCCGCGATGGTGGCGATCTCGCAGCCCTGGGCGTCGACCAGCACCGAGGTGGGCATCCCCAGCGCCCGTCCGACAGCCTTAAGGTCTTGAAAAACCTTGGCCTTTTCGTCGCTGAAATAGCCTAGCCGGGTCAGATGGGCATCCCTCAGGAAATTCTTCGGCTTTTCGGAGTCGCGGGTATCGATGTTGATGGCGACCACCTCGAAATTTTCACCTCCCAGCCGGGTTTGCAGGCCGTCCAGGGCGGGCATTTCCTTGCGGCAGGGCACGCACCAGGTGGCCCACAGGTTCACCAGCACCGTGCGTCCGCGCCAGTCGGAGAGCTTTTTGGGCTTGCCGTCGGCATCCTCGAAGGCGAGGTCCGGCAGACGCAGCGGCGTCGTCGCCACGGTCAGCGCCGCCACTTCGCCATGCGCCAGCGGCGCGATTCGGTGGGCGAGGTCGACCGCCCCGCGGCAGGCGGCATCGCCCGTTGCGTTGCGCCGCAACCCGCCGATCCCGTATACCCCGGCAAATCCGATCACCGCCCCGATCAGGACCGCCGCGATGGCAATGGGAATCCGGCGCGTGGCGGCGGGGCGGGACGGGGGCAGTTCGGGCATATCGTTTGTCATCCTGTATCAGATACGGCTATGCAGAGCCTGTGCAACGGCCGGTTTCAAGCGTTCGGCGCGGCGATCAATGGAAGTCCTGGGAAGTCAATTTTCATGAGTAGCAGATCATGAGCAACAAGATGTGGGGCGGCCGGTTCACCGAGCGCCCCGACGCGATCATGGAGGAAATCAACGTCTCCATCGACGTCGATCGTCACCTGTATGCCCAGGACATCGCCGCGTCCAAGGCCCACGCCGCGATGCTCGCCGCGCAAGGCATTATCACGGCAAACGATGCGAAAAATATCAAATCCGGTCTAGACACGATTTTGTCAGAAATCGGCAAGGGATCGTTCGATTTCAAGCGCGCGCTCGAGGACATTCACATGAATGTCGAGAGCAGGCTCGGCGAGCTGATCGGCCCCGCCGCGGGACGGCTGCACACCGCGCGCTCGCGCAACGACCAGGTCGCGACCGATTTCCGGCTCTATGTCCGCGACACGATCGACGACACCGACGCGGCGCTGGCCGCCTTCCAGCACGCGCTGGTGCAGCGGGCGCTGGAACATGCCTCGACCGTCATGCCGGGCTTTACCCATCTGCAGACCGCGCAGCCGGTGACCTTTGGGCATCACCTGCTGGCCTATGTCGAAATGGCGGCGCGCGACCGCGGCCGCTTCGCCGACGCCCGCAAACGTCTCAACGAATCGCCGCTGGGCGCAGCGGCGCTGGCCGGGACCTCGTTCCCGATCGATCGCGCCGCAACGGCGAAGGCGCTCGGCTTCGACCGGCCGATGGCCAATTCGCTCGACGCGGTGTCGGATCGCGACTTCGTGCTCGAAACGCTGTCGGCCGCCTCGATCGCGGCGGTGCATTTGTCGCGCTTCGCCGAGGAAATCGTGATCTGGACCTCGCCGCTGGTCGGCCTGGTGCGATTGAGCGACAAGTTCACCACCGGCTCCTCGATCATGCCGCAGAAGCGCAACCCCGACGCCGCCGAATTGGTGCGCGCCAAGACGGGCCGGGTGATCGGCGCGCTCACCGCCCTGCTGATCGTGATGAAGGGCCTCCCGCTCGCCTATCAAAAGGATATGCAGGAGGACAAGCAGGGCGCGATGGAAGCTTTCGCCGCACTGTCGCTTGCCGTTCGCGCGATGACCGGAATGGTCATGGACATCGTGCCGGACGAGGCGCGGATGAAGGCCGCCGCCGGCGAGGGCTACGCCACCGCCACCGATCTTGCCGACTGGCTGGTGCGGACGCTGAAAATGCCGTTCCGCGACGCCCACCACGTCACCGGCCGCATCGTGGCTGCGGCGTCGAAAGCCGAGGTGCCGCTGCACCTTCTGCCCCTGAAAGACATGCAGGCCATCGAGCCCAGGATTACGAAAGAGGCGTTGGGTACCCTTTCGGTGGAAGCATCGGTGAAAAGCCGCAGCAGCTATGGCGGAACCGCGCCGAAGAACGTATTGGCGCAGGCAAAAACCTGGCTCAAGCGGCTCGAAAAAGAGCGGAAATTGGGCTGAGGACAGGAATTTCGCTGCAATTTAATTTCGCTGCAATTTCATGATGGTCCTCCTCTCGCCAGAGCAGGGCAATCTTTGTATGGTGCGGCCGCATTGGGGATTTTGTCGTGAATCGTAATTACCGCCCGACACGCCAGGGATGGGCCATCATCCTGTTGAGCGCGGCCGTGCTCGCGCTCGGCGGCTGTGGACGCAAGGGCGGGCTCGACCTGCCGCCGAACACCCCGCCGCAGGCGGCCGCGGCGGCGCAAGCCGATGCCGACCACGAGCCGGCCGCGAGCGCGCCCAGCGTGTACAATCCGTATTACGGAAGCGATGCGCCGCCGGCCGCCACTAAAGGCGCCAAGAAACCCTTCATTCTCGATCCGCTCCTCGACAGTCACTGAGCTGGTGCGGTGGATTTGACATTCGCTACGGTCTTTCCGCGAGTCCTTCTAGCGAATGTCAAATCCAGGGCCGCACCAGAATTATATTTTGCTAGTGTTCCCTTGGGTTCTAACATTCGCAAAAGTGCTCGCTGCAAGGGGATGCGAATGTTAGAACTGGAACACTAGCCATGAACCATTTCGACTATCGCAACGGCGTGCTGCACGCCGAGGCGGTGAATCTTATCGATCTGGCGGATGCGGTCGGCACGCCCTTTTATTGTTATTCGACCGCGACGCTCGAGCGCCATTACCGGGTGTTCAGCGACGCCTTCGCCGGCGAGAAGGCGGTGGTGTGCTACGCGATGAAGGCGAACTCCAACCAGTCGGTGCTGCGCACGCTGGCAAAACTCGGCGCCGGCGCCGACGTGGTGTCGGGCGGCGAGCTGAAGCGGGCGCTGGCCGCCGGCATTCCGCCGCAGAAGATCCTGTTTTCGGGCGTCGGCAAGACCGAAGCCGAGCTGCGCGCGGCGCTCGCTGCCGGCATCCTGTGTATCAATGTCGAATCCGAGCCCGAACTCGAATTGCTGTCGCGGCTGGCCGTCGAGACCGGCAGGACCGCGCGGATCTCGGTGCGCGTCAATCCTGACGTCGATGCCGGCACCCACGCCAAGATCGCCACCGGCAAATCCGAGAACAAGTTCGGCGTTCCGCTGGCGCGCGCCCGCGCCGTCTATGCCCATGCCGCCAAGCTGCCGGGGATCGAGGTCACCGGTACCGATATGCATATCGGCAGCCAGATCACCGATCTGAGCCGGATGGAAACCGCGTTCCGCATCCTGTCGGATTTCGTGCAGACGCTGCGCGCCGACGGCCACACTATCTCGCATATCGATTTCGGCGGCGGCCTCGGCATTCCCTATTACATGGATCGCGAAGCGCCGCCGGCGCCGGATGCCTACGCCGCCATGGTCAAGCGTGTCACCCACAATCTCGGCTGCACGCTGATGTTCGAGCCGGGGCGGATGATCGTCGGCAATGCCGGCATCCTCGTCACCCGCGTGATCTATCTGAAGCCCGGCGACGCCAAGAACTTCGTCATCATCGATGCCGCGATGAACGATCTGATTCGCCCCACACTGTACGAGGCGCATCACGACATCCTGCCGGTCCGGCAAACGGTCGGGGACGCGCGCATTATCACGGCCGACGTGGTCGGGCCGGTCTGCGAAACCGGCGATTACCTCGCGCTCGACCGCAAGCTGCCCGAGCCCAGGGCCGGCGACCTGCTGGCGATCATGACCGCCGGCGCCTACGGCGCGGTGCAGTCCGGCACCTACAACACCCGGCCCCTGGTGCCGGAAGTGCTGGTCAAGGACGACCAATACGCCGTGGTGCGCCCGCGCATTGAGGTCGAGGAACTGATTGCAATGGACAGGACCGCGCCCTGGCTGTGAGCGGCTGTCGCTCCCGCGAATGCGGGAACCCATAACCACCGGCGGTAATTGTTTCGCGAGCTATTCTTTCTTTTCTAACAATACGGGCCGCCGAGTAATAGTCCCGGCTCGAGGCCGGGACGACGATCGAATCCGCTTCACGGGTCCGGTTGGCCCTCAGCCCTTGTCCAATTCGGCAAACACTTCGCGTGCGATTCGGAAACTGTCGACGGCCGCGGGCATCCCGCCATAGATCGCGACCTGCATCAGAATTTCCCGAATCTCCTCTCTCGTGACGCCGTTGGTCAGCGCGCCCTTGAGGTGCGCGCGTAATTCGTGCGGCCGGTTGAGGATGGAGATCATGGCGATATTGAGCATGCTGCGGGTCTTGCGCGGCAGCTCCTCGCGGCCCCAGACCGTGCCCCAACAATATTCGTTGAGCAGTTCCTGGAACGGCTGGTTAAAGCTGTCGACGCTCTTCAGGGCGTTGTTGACATAGGCCTCGCCCAGCACCGCCTTGCGAATTTCCAGTCCCTTGTCGTGCGTTTTCTTGTCCATAATGGTCCTCGGCGTTTCCCGGATGGTTCGGGGCCGACGTTACGGGGTCGCGGCGGCGCAGTCACGCCTTCGTGTTATGCGTATTTCCGGGTGGGTTACCGTTCAAGTACGGGTGCCTCACGGCCGCCGTTGTGCTAGGCTCCTGTGTCGGCAACCCGGAGAGATGATTGAGCGGCGCTACCCCCGACCCTTCACAGCCAGGCCCTACGGCGGACGCCGTTTCGCGGCTCAAGCTCGCGCAGGCACTGCAGCGGGCCAGATATGCGATCGCCTGGGAGCGCAGCTGGCCCCATCTGGCGCGGCTTTTGACTGTTGTCGGGCTGTTTCTAGCGGTGTCCTGGGCCGGATTGTGGCTGGCACTGCCGTTTGTGGCGCGTGCCGTCGGCCTCGGCCTGTTCGTGCTGGCCGCGCTTGGCGCCGTGTTCCCCCTTGTCAGGTTCCGCTGGCCCAGCCGCGAAGAGGGCCTGAGCCGGCTCGACCGCGGCTCGGGTATCCGCCACCGCCCGGCGACCGCGCTGACCGATACGCTGGCGATCAAGGATCCGGTCGCGCAGGCGTTATGGCAGGCGCAGCGCGAGCGCACGCTGGCATCGATCAAGCGCATCCGCGCCGGCCTGCCGTCGCCGCGGCTGGCGATCCATGATCCCTGGGCATTGCGCGCGCTGGTCGCGGTAATGCTGGTCGCCGCCTATGTCGCCGCCGGCGACGAGCGCAGCATGCGCACCGTGGCGGCGTTCGACTGGAATGGCGTGCTGTCGCCGGCCAATATCCGCGTCGACGCCTGGGTGACGCCGCCGCTCTATACCGCCAAGCCGCCGGTCATCCTGTCGGCCGCCAACAAGGAAGCCGCCATTCCCGCCGCCGGACCGTTGCCGGTACCGGCAGGCTCCACGCTGATCATTCGCTCCAGCGGCGGCACGCTCGATGTGCTCGCCGGCGGCGGCGTGACCGAAGCCCAGCCGACCCAGGAAGCGCCCAAAGGCACCAATGAGCGGCATTTCACCATCGCCGGCGACGGCACGGTCCATGTCCGCGCACCCTCCGGTCAGCCGCAATGGAAGTTCACTGCGATTCCCGATCGCGCCCCGACCATCGTGCTCGCCAAGGATCCGGAACGTCAGGCCCGCGGCTCGCTGCAGATGTCCTACAAGATAGAGGACGATTACGGCGTCACCGAAGCGCAGGCGCATTTTGTCGCCCGCCCAAGCGAGACGGCGAAAGGCGCTCCCGAGAAAGGCACTTCCGGGAAAGGCACTCCCGAGAATGCCTCGGCCGCGCCGCGGCCGCTGTTCGATCCGCCGCAATTTCCGCTGGTGCTTCCCAATGCGCGGACGCGCAACGGCGTCGGCCAGACGGTCAAGGACCTCAGCGAGGACCCTTATGCCGGCGCCGACGTGACGCTGACGCTGACGGCCAAGGACGAGGCCGGCAATGAGGGCAAGAGCGAGCCCTTCAACATGCGGCTGCCGGAGCGGCTATTTACAAAGCCCCTGGCGCGCGCGCTGATCGAGCAGCGCCGCATCCTGGCGCTCGATGCCAATCAGAACGACAAGGTCTATGCGGCGCTCGACGCGCTGATGATCGCGCCGGAAATATTCACGCCCGAGGCCGGGCAGTATCTCGGGCTCTACAGCGTCGCTCGGCAGCTCGAGGCCGCCCGCACCGACGATTCGCTGCGCGAGGTGGTCGCGAGCCTGTGGGCGCTCGCCGTCACCATCGAGGACGGTGACATCACCGACGTCGACAAGGCGCTGCGCGCCGCCCAGGACGCGCTCAAGCAGGCGCTGGAGCGCGGCGCCAGCGACGAAGAGATCAAGAAGCTGACCGAGAATTTGCGCGCGGCGCTGGACAATTTCATGCGCCAGCTCGCCGAACAGCTGCGCAACAATCCGCAGGCGCTGGCCCGGCCGCTCGATCCCAACACCAGGGTGATGCGCCAGCAGGACCTCAACAACATGATCGAGCGCATGGAGCGGCTGTCGCGCTCCGGCGACAAGGAAGGCGCCAAGGAACTGCTCGAACAGCTGCAGCAGATGCTGGAAAATCTGCAGATGGCGCAGCCCGGCCAGTCCGGCGACAGCGACATGGAGCAGGCGCTGAACGAACTCGGCGACATGATCCGCAAGCAGCAGCAATTGCGCGACAAGACCTTCAAGCAGGGCCAGGATTCGCGGCGCGACCGGTCGCGCGGCAAGCAGGGCGACCAGAGCATGGGCGACCTGCAGCAGGACCAGGAAGGCCTGCGCGACCGGCTGAAGAAATTGCAGCAGGAACTCGCCAAGCGCGGCATGGGTCAGGGCCAGAAGGGCGAGAAAGGCCAGCGTGGCGAACAGGGCCAGCAGGGTCAGCCAGGCCAGGGCCAGTCGGGCGAACAGGGTGAGGACGGCGACGGCGAGGATGGGCTCGGCCAGGCCGACAGCGCCATGGGCGACGCCGGCTCCAGGCTGGGCGAGGGCAACGCCGATGCCGCGGTGGACTCGCAGGGCAAGGCGCTGGAAGCGCTGCGCAAGGGCGCCCAGAGCATGGCAGAGGCGATGCAGCAGGGCGAAGGCGAGGGGCAGGGCGAAGGTCCGGGCAACCGCGCCGGCCGGCAGCAGAGCGGCGGCAATCAGACCGATCCCCTCGGGCGGCCGCTGCATGGACGCGAATTCGGCGACGATTTCACGGTCAAGATCCCCGGCGAAATCGACGTCCAGCGGGCGCGCCGGATCCTGGAAGAACTGCGCCGCCGCCTCGCCGATCCGGCCCGCCCGCAGATCGAGCTCGACTATCTCGAGCGGCTGCTGAAGGATTATTAGTTTCGCCGTCATTGCGAGCGAAGCGAAGCAATCCATGCAACCGCATGGGCGCTGTGGATTGCTTCGTCGCTTCGCTCCTCGCAATGACGAATTGAGGCTAGTAGCCCCGATGGAGCGAAGCGCAATCCCGAACTATTACCCCTTCCGCGCCCCTAGCGCCTCGGCCACGGCGGTGCGGATGTCGGCCACCGAAAACGGTTTTGTCACCACGTCGTGGACGATCGCGTTGAGGCCGTGGGCGCGTTCGCGCTGATCGGCAAAGCCGGTCATCAATAATATCGTCAGCTCCGGAAAGTCGCGCGCTGCCGTCAGCGCCAGCGCAATGCCGTCCATGACGGGCATCTGGATATCGGTGAGCAACAGATCGAAGGCACCGGCCTCACGGACGAGAATCTCCAGCGCTTCGGCGCCGTCTTCCGCGGTGACGGTCTCGTGGCCGTCCATGGCGATGGCGCGCGCCACCAGGGTGCGCATGGAATCTTCGTCGTCGGCGATCAACACGCGCGGCATGGCGCATCCCACTTTCGAAAGCGAAACCAGGCGGCGGCGTTTATGCGCTGCCGCTGGCCATATCCCGTCTGTTGAAGAAGCGTATGTCGATATTGCGCCCTTCCGGGGGCGGCGAGGCCAGCCGCGACTTGAACGAGGCGCGTTCGCCCGGCCTCAGCACCGTCTGTTCCAGCACGGTATTCCAGGCATAGATCTCCGCGCCCTGCGCGTCGCGGACGCTGAAGCGCAGCCGCGGCAGTTCGACCGGCTTGCGGGCTTCGCCCGTGATCACGCCCTCGATCACTAGCACCCGCTTGCCTTCGACGGTTTCGGTGCTGATCTTCACGTCCTTGAACATCAGGCCGCGCAGATTTACCTCGAACCCGACCATCTTGTAGAACGTGGCGGTCTGCGGCAGCAGCCGCACCACATCGACCCGCCAGATCATCAATGCCAGCACCAGCGCGCCCATCGCGGCACAGGCCGTCGGCAGGCCGACGAAGGGCTTGCCCGATGCGCGAAGCAGGGCAGGCCGCCTCAGGAGATAGCGGAACCAGGATCCGTTCCGCCGCGCGGCTCCGCCGTCCCCGGCATCATCTTGCGCCGCCGCCGCCCAGTCGGAATCGGCGCTCGGCGGCGAACCGTCGCCGTCCGGCCAGTCGGCCGAAATCGAGGGGCTGTCGACGACCGGGGCCTCCAGGCTGTCATCCTCGGCGGCCATCGCTTCCCATTCCGCGGCAGCGTCGGCCTCGCTGGATGCCTGGCCGGCTGACGCCATCGCGCGCGCCGGCGCCAGATTCTCGACCGCATCCTCCGGGCGCGCCAGCCAGACTTCCCTGCACCGGGAACAACGCACATTGCGGCCGGCCACGCCTAACGCAGCCGGATCAATGGCATAGGAGGTCGTACAATGAGGGCAAACGATGTACATCGAGCCAATGTCCACAATGATATGCTGGCAGAACGCTACAAGCCGAGCGTTAACGAACCGGAAACCATAACCAAAGCACAACCACTTTGTTTGGTTCGCCGCGCAAGCGACGCTAATGAGCCCCGGGCCCGCGGTTTGCCGGTTCCGGCCGCGCCCCACATCGAACGGAGCTGAGCTTGGTTCGGTTCGAAAATGTCGGATTGCGTTACGGGCTTGGCCCGGAGATTTTGCGCGACCTCAGTTTCCAGATCCCCGCCCATTCCTTCCAGTTTCTCACCGGCCCGTCCGGCGCCGGCAAGACCTCGCTCCTGAAGCTGCTGTTCCTGTCGCTGCGGCCGACCCGCGGCCTCGTCAACCTGTTCGGCTACGACATTTCGTTGCTCGGCAAGGATGAGGTCGCCGACCTGCGCACGCGTATCGGTATCGTCCTGCAGGACTTTCGCCTGCTCGATCACATGACTACCTATGAGAACGTGGCGCTGCCGTTCCGGGTGATGGGCCGCGAGGAATCGAGCTATCGCAAGGAAGTCATCGATCTCCTGAGGTGGGTCGGCCTCGGCGAGCGCATGGATGCGCTGCCGCCGATCCTGTCCGGCGGCGAGAAGCAGCGCGCGGCGATCGCGCGCGCGGTGATTTCGCGGCCGCAGCTATTGCTCGCGGACGAGCCGACCGGCAATGTCGATCCGACGCTGGGGCGGCGATTGTTGCGGCTGTTCATCGAGCTGAACAAGTCGGGCACCGCGGTGATCATCGCGACCCATGACATCACGCTGATGGACCAGTATGACGCGCGGCGGCTGGTGCTGCATCAGGGACGGTTGCATATCTATGAGTAGACCCGACCAGCATTCGCCTTTGGTGGACCTCGGACAGGAACGTCCGCAGCTCCCGGCGCGAGCCCGCAATTTGTCGCCGATCGTGCCGCGCGCCTCGATCGCCGGCCGCGCGCTGGTCGCGGTCGTCGCCATCATGACGTTCCTCGCATCGATCACCACGGGCACGGTGCTGCTGGTGAGCGCTTCGGCGTCGGAGTGGCAGTCGGAAGTCGCAAGCGAAATCACCATCCAGGTTCGACCCGCAGCCTCGCGCGATCTCGACCGCGATGCGGCGGCGGCGACGCAGGCGGTGCGCAACCAGTCCGGCATTGTCGAGGTCAGGCCGTTTACCAAGGAAGAATCCGCCAAGCTCCTGGAGCCATGGCTCGGCACCGGCCTTTCGCTCGACGACCTGCCGGTGCCGCGCGTCATCGTCGCGCGCGTTCAGCCCGGAACCACGCTCGATCTGGCGGCGCTGCGCAGGGCAGTGACGCTGGTGGCGCCGACGGCCAGCGTCGACGATCACCGCGCCTGGATCGAGCGGATGCGGTCGATGACCGGCGCGACCTTGTTCGCCGGCATCGGCATCCTTGCGCTCGTGATCATGGCGACCGTCATCTCGGTCTCGTTCGCCACCCGCGGCGCGATGGCGGCCAATCGTCCCATCGTCGAAGTCCTGCACTTCGTCGGCGCCGGGGATCGCTACATCGCCAACAGGTTCCTGCGGCATTTCCTGCGGCTCGGCCTGGAAGGCGGCGTGATCGGCGGCGGCATCGCGATGCTCGCCTTCGGCTTCTCCGAATCGATCGCCGGCTGGTTTTCGGGAACGCCGGTCGGCGACCAGTTCGCCGCATTGCTGGGAACGTTTTCGCTGCGTCCGTCGGGCTATCTGGCGCTGGCGGCGCAGGCGGTGCTGATCGCCGCGATCACGGCCTGGGCGTCGCGGCGCACGCTGTTCGCCACGCTGAACGAAATCGACTGATGCGAGCGGTTACCAAGTCAAACCGGACTCCACTTCGTCACAAAACGCTCTAGACTTGAGCCGGGAAGGGATCACTGGCATCGTATGAGCTTGCAGCCCGACGACCAAGCGACGAAACCGCCACGCGCCGCGTCGCGGGGATGGCTGCGCGGCGTCGTCCTGGCGGGGATGGCGGTCGTGTTCGTCGGCGTCACGGTCGGTTTTGTCGGGTTTCTCGCCAAATTGCGCGGCGTCGAGGTTGCGCCGGCCAGCCGTGCCGACGGCATCGTAGTGCTGACCGGCGGCTCTTCACGCGTCTCGGACGCGATGGAATTGCTGGCCGGCGGCTACGGCAAGCGGCTGTTGATCTCGGGCGTGCATCCGACCAACGCCGCCAGCGATATCTCCCGTTCGCTGCCCGACAACCAGCAGCTTTTGACCTGCTGCGTCGATCTCGACCGCTCCGCTATCAACACCCGCAGCAATGCGGCCGAGACGCGGCGCTGGGCGCATGAGCGCGGCTTCAGGTCGCTGATCGTGGTGACATCGAACTATCACATGCCGCGGGCGATCGTCGAATTGTCGCATGCGATGCCCGATGTCAGGCTTATTCCGTTCGCGGTGGTGGGCGAGAAATGGCGCGACGAACCGTGGTGGACGCGTGGCGCGACGGTGCGGCTCCTGCTATCGGAGTATGTCAAATACGTCGCCGCCGAGCTGCGGGTGCGCCTGGCCGATGCCGGTCTCGATCTGACGCCCGAGCTTGCCGACCATCCGGAGGGATCGCCGGCGCCCAGCCCGGCGACGGCGCAAGCCAACTGATTTGGGTATGCGATGGTTTTGATCTTCCTGCGCTCGCTCGTCTACAACGTGCTGTTCTATGCGATGCTGATTTGCTGGATGATCGTCGCTATACCGACCTATGCGATGCCGCGCTGGGCCATCGTGGCTGTCGCCCGTAACTGGGCGCGCAGCAGCATCTGGCTGTTGCGCGTGGTCTGCAAGGTCAAGGTGGAGTATCGCGGCCTCGAGAAGATTCCGAAAGGGCCGCTGATCGTCGCATCGAAACATCAGTCGATGTGGGAGACCTTCGCGCTGCTGCAGTTCTTCGACCAGCCGCTGTTCATCCTGAAGCGCGAACTGCTGTGGATTCCGCTGTTCGGCTGGTACCTGATGAAGTCGAAAATGATCGGGATCGACCGCAGCGCCGGCGGCCGCGCGCTGCTGGAAATGGCGCGCCGCGCCGGCGCCGCCGTACGGCACGGCCGCCAGCTGATCATCTTCCCCGAGGGCACGCGGACCCCGGTCGGGGCGCCGCCGCAATACAAGACCGGCATCGCCCAGATCTATGTCGATTGCGGCGTGAGCTGTCTGCCGGTGGCGCTCAATTCGGGGCTGTTCTGGCCGCGCCGGACCTTCATGCGCTATCCCGGCACGCTGGTGGTCGAGTTCCTCGATCCGCTGCCGCCCGGCCTGTCGCGCCGCGAATTCATCGCGCGGGTCTCGACTGTCATCGAGGAGGCGACCGGCCGGTTGGTCGAGGTCGCGCGCCGCGAGCAGGCGCAGTTGTTCGGCCGCGTGCCGGGTTCGGCGTCAGTCAATCCCTAGAGCACGATGGCTTTGAGCTGAATTATATCTGGCGCGAGTTCGATCACCTCGCCCCGCTTGCGGGGAGAGGTCGCCCGGCGAAGCGCAGCGAAGTCGGGCGGGTGAGGGGGACTCTCAGCGAGTCGAGCTTGCCGAGACAGCCCCTCATCCCGACCTTCTGAGAGCGAGCTTCGCTCGTCTCGACCCCGCGGGCGGGGAGAAGGAGAAGTTGTCGGTGATCGCCTACGCTTCCGGGGGAGGCTGATGTAGCGGCCTGTCGTCATGCAGCATCAAGGCGAGCTGGTGCAGTGGCGCATCGCGAAAGCCTTCCGCCTCGATCGCCTTCACCGTCGAGATGACATAGTCGCGATTTGCGCCGGATTGACCGTGCCCCTGCTGCACGTGACGCAGCTGTTCCGCCAATGACAGCCGTCCGGCATACTGGACATGGCCGCGGTCGACCACGTAAGCCAGCGCGCTGACGCGCTGCCGCGGCTCGTTCTCCAGCCACACCGACCGCATCACCTCGCGATAGACGGAGGTGACCTGCTCGCGCGCGCGCAAATAGGCGACCGTGTCGGCGTGATGCTTCTCCGCGACCCGGAACGCGACGCCGCGGCAGGCGCCGCCGCGGTCCAGCCCGAGCACGAGGCCGGGCTTTTCCGGTGTTCCCCGATGCACGAAGGAGTAGACGCAAAGCGCGCGATGCTCGCCGATCAACCGCGCCGGAACCTGCTCGAGGAACGGAAAGCCCGGCCGCCACATCAGCGAACCATAGCCGAACACCCACAGGTCGCCTTTGGACAATTCCGCTTCGGACTGGATTTTCGCTTGCATCGGCCCACGACCTATCAGAATTCCCCAGCGGATGAAAATGCGGTAACTTGATTAGGGCCGGCGCGACCGCTTAATTGACAAAATCACTGGCCAAAGGTCGCCGCATGTCCGATTTGACCCTCGCGCCGCGCCGGCGCCCGCTTTGGCGCCTTTTCTTCATGCCCGTCCTGCTCGTGATCGCCGCCGCGGCGTGGAGCGCATTCTGGTTCTATGCGGCCTCACAGGTCGACGTGAAAGCCGATGCCTGGCGGGCGCAGGAGGCGAAGGCCGGCCGGGTCTATGATTGCGCCAGGCGATCGGTGGCGGGTTTCCCGTTCCGTCTTGAAGTCCGCTGCGACGGCGCCAGCGTCGCGCTCGTCTCGCAGACCGCCGGCCAGGCCGCCGCGCCGCAAGCGCCGATCACGGCGAAGCTCGGCGAGATCCTGGTCGTGGCGCAGATCTATGATCCGAAATTGCTGATCGCCGAATTCACCGCCCCCGCCACGATCTCCGATTCCGGCGGGCAGAATTCGATGTCGGTGAACTGGCGCACGGCCCGCTCCAGCGTGGTCGGATTGCCGGCCGTCCCGCAGCGCGCCTCCATCGTGTTCGACGATCCCAAAATCGAGCGCATCAGCGGATCGACGCAGACGCCTCTGGCGCAGGCCAGGCATGTCGAACTGCACGGCCGGTTTGCGGAAAGCTCGTCAGCCGATCATCCCGTCATCGAGACCGTGTTTCGGATCGAAGGCGGCAGCGTGCAGGAGATCCATCCGCTGCTCGCGCAGCCGTTCGATGCCGATGTGCGGACGCTGCTGACCGGCCTGAAGGATTTCTCGCCAAAACCCTGGCCGGAGCGGTTTCGCGAGCTGCAGGCGGCGGGCGGCCATGTCGAGATCGTGCAGTCTCGCATTGCGCAGGGCGATCTGGTCGCGGTCGCCGCCGGCACGCTCGGGCTGAGCGCCAATGGCCGTCTCGACGGCGAATTGCAGATGACGGTGGCCGGCATCGAGAAGGTGATCCCGGCGCTCGGCATCGAGAAGATGCTGGACGACGGCGTACCGCAAGCGACGCTCGACCGCGTCGCACCCGGCGTCAAGACCAAGGACCTCAACAGCCTGTTCGGCGCGCTGGACCGCGCGATTCCCGGCCTCGGCAAGGCGGTCAAGCAGAACGCCGGCGCCGGCGTCGCCGCCGGGATCAATGCGCTCGGCAAGGAAGCCGAACTGGAAGGCAAGAAGGCGCGGACCTTTCCGCTGCGCTTCGTCGACGGCACGGTATTTCTGGGGCCGCTGAAGGTCGGGCAGGTGCCGCCGCTGTTTTAGCCGCCGTCGCACGCGACGGTCGTTTGCACGCCGAACGCCACGTGGCTTGATCGGCAGCATCGGTTTGATGGCGGTCCATTCAAAATCGTTGCGTTCGTAGCGCATAATTCGAGACTCCGGTTTGAGCGCTTGAATCACACCCATAGCCGGATCATCAACCTGCAGCGGCCCGTAGTGTCGCCGCGATCGTGGCCCGGTCGGCAACTTCCCAAATTTTTCTGAGATATTGGCTCGCAAAAAAGGCCGGCATTTCTGCCGGCCTAGTTTGCTGGAGATATCGAAAATAGTCGAGATCAGTATTTCGATACGATCGGCGCGCTACCCCAGTTGAAGCGATAGTTGACGCGCGCCGTGATCATATTGATATCCGACCTGGTGTTGGCCGTGATGGAGGTGATGGCAGGCGCGAGCGCCGGTGTCAGGAACGTGTTGCTATTGTTCGTCCTGAAAAGAAAGTCGTATTCAACGCCGACCGACCAATTCGGTGCGAAGCCGTACTCAAAGCCCGTTCCGACCGTCCCACCCCAACGGGTCCGTTCTGCCTGAGCCAGGCCAATGCCAAATGCATTAAAAAGATCCAACCGCTGGTTGGCGACTGCGGCGCCGCCCTTCACGTACCAGAGAGCGTTGTTCCAGGCATAGCCGACCTGACCCGTGAAAAGACCCAATGCATTGGTTTTGGAGGTCCACGTATCTCCCGGGAAAAACAGGCTGGCGTTCGAGTTTCGGAGATTGGCCCAGTCCCCCTGAGCCTCCAATCCGAACACCCAGGATGCTGTCTGCCAACGATAACCAATCTGGCCACCAGCGATGGCACCGCTAGCATTGCGGCAACCTTCAGCGCCAGCGACGCCGAAGGCGCCAGTCGCAGTGACGTCGAGGCACCGATTGCTAAAACCACCCCCGGCGTTAGCGCCGATGTAGAAGCCGCTCCAATCATAGATGGGGGCAACCATCGGCGGAGGTGCTTTGGTGTAAGGGCGGGCGGCAAGATCAGCCGCCGATGCGGGTGTGACGATGCTCAATGCAGCCAAACCAACCGTACCCAGCAAAAACTTCTTCATCGTATGTTCTCCAAGTCTGCCAATCTGATCCGGTAAGCGACTCTCAAACGCGTTATAGTTGTAGGCGCTAAAGGCCCGAAATTCCGTGCCAAAAGAGCAACACTCAGCTTTTCAAAAATGGCGGCAAAACGGCAGGTTGTATCTTTGGTGGGTAACGTATGTTGACCTTTCCAGGCACCCTGACTCCAAAAATACGTCGCGCGCGTTTCGGAATGGTCGATTCGAAAACTGTTTAGTTTGCACTGTCGATGAGTCCGGAAGCGGCACACTTAGCGTCGTTTCGCCGCGATGCGGACTTTGGTCCGCTATCGGCGCATATCGACATCGAGTCGCAATCAAGCTCGATTTATCGGTACGGGCCCTAGCTTTCACCCGACGGGCAAATCACCTGGGCGATTATCGACCCCTCTGTCCAGCCCCTTTTGAAAAAATATTCTGATTTTCCGAAAACGCAAATCAGTCCATATGTACGCCGTCCCGTCCCACGAGAGGGGCGTTTCGCGATCGTCACGGACGCGGGGCGGGATGCGGTGGACGCGCTTTTGACGAACAGCGCCGGATGCGGACGGCAAAATCGTGTGGTCCTGACGCCTCGACGCTGGCGTCAAGTTCTTGAGAAGCAAGCTTCTTGGGGATGACGGTGACAAAAAAGCCCGATCGCCGGGGAGAGTACGACATAAGCCGTAAAACCATTGCGCGGGGAATGCCGGGTGATTCCGGTGTGACCTGACTAACGCGTGTGCTCTTTGCTTTCTACCATCGCACACGCGGCTATCGGGCGCATCGGGCGCCCGGCATTCCCTGCGCCCTGATGAGGAGGGCGGAACGAACCTGGCAAAACTCGCGCGAAACACGCGGCGAGATCGCGAAGTTGTGCGCGGTGATCTCCCCTCCCTCCACGCGCCCTTGCGCGTGGCGGGGAGGGGTCGGGGGTGGGGGCTGTCTCGGCAAACTCGCTGCCAGAGGAGCAAACTGATAGACCCCCCACCCCCGACCCCTCCCCGCCGCTTCGCGGGGGGAGGGGAGCGAACGTTGCCGTCAGCTGTTTGAAAATTGAATCCGTAGCACAGCTCCTGCTGTCATCATCCGAAGGCGGATGATCCAGTACGCCGTGGCCTTTCGGTTCTATCGCTGGCGCAGGTGGAATACTGGATCCCCCGCCTTCGCGGGGGACGACGATTTCGTCTCGAGTCCGGGCTACGCCCAGAAGCGACGAAGCACCGCTTCCTCAATCCGTCTTCCCCAATTGCGCGTGCGGGCGGCCGAAGTCGGGCGCGGCGGAATCCTGGCCGATCTCGACGATGCCGCGGCGGATGGCGCGGGTGCGGGTGAAATGCTCGAACAACGCCTCGCCGTCGCCGCGGCGGATCGCGCGGGTGAGTTTTGACAGATCCTCGTTAAAGGTGCCGAGCATTTCCAGCACGGCCTCCTTGTTGGCGAGGAACACGTCGCGCCACATCACGGGGTCGGAGGCCGCGATGCGGGTGAAGTCGCGAAAACCGCCGGCGGAGAATTTGATCACTTCCGACGACGTCACTTGCGCGAGTTCGTCGGCGGTGCCGACGATGGTGTAGGCGATCAGATGCGGCAGATGACTGGTGATCGCGAGCACCAGATCGTGATGGTCCGGTGTCATGATCTCGACCCTGGCGCCGAGCGCCGCCCAGAACGCGCGCAGCCGTTCGACCGCATCCGGATCGGTGCCTTCGGGCGGCGTCAGGATGCACCAGCGGTTGATGAAGAGTTCGGCGAAACCCGAATCGGGGCCGGAATGCTCGGTGCCGGCCACCGGGTGCGCCGGCACGAAATGCACAGCCTTTGGCAGATGCGGCGCCATATCCTTGACCACCGCCCCCTTGACCGAGCCGACGTCGGAGACAATCGCGCCCGGCTTCAAGTGTCCAGCGATCTCCTGCGCGACCGGACCGCAGGCGCCGACCGGGATGCAGAGGATGACGAGATCGGCATCTTTCACCGCTTCCGCATTGGTCTCCACCACGCGGTCGACGATGCCGAGTTCCTCGACCCGCGCGCGGGTTTGGGCCGAGCGCGCCGTGGTGACGATTTCGCCTGCGAGCCCCTGCGCGCGCGCGGCGCGCGCGATCGAGCCGCCGATCAGGCCGAAGCCGATCAGCGCGACCTTCTTGAAGTGCGGCGCGGCGCTCACTTGCCCGCCATGAAGTCGCGCAGGCCCTCGGCCACCAGCCGATTAGCCTCTTCGGTGCCGATGGTCATGCGCAAGCAGTGCGGCAGGCCGTAATTGTTCAGCCCGCGCAGCACCAGGCCGCGTCTGGTCAAATAGACGTCGGCCTCGGCCGAGGTCTTGCCCTTCTCGGGCGGGAAGTGGATCAGGATGAAATTGGCCACGCTCGGCGTCACCTTGAGGCCGAGCTTTGTCACTTCCTCCGTCAGCCAGTTGCGCCATTTCTCGGTGTGCGCCCTGGACATCTCCTGGTGCGCGGTGTCCTCGATCGCCGCCACCGCCGCCAGCATCGCCGGCGTCGAGACGTTGAAGGGGCCGCGGATGCGGTTGACCGCATCGACGATGTTGGCGGGCCCGAACATCCAGCCGACGCGCAACGCCGCAAGTCCGTGGATCTTGGAGAAGGTGTGGGTCACCACGGTGTTGTCGGAGGTCGCCACGAGTTCGATGCCGAGTTCGTAGTCGTTGCGATATACGTAGTCGGAATAGGCGGCATCGAGCACCAGCACAACATGCGGCGGCAAGCCGGCGCGCAGCCGCTTGACCTCGTCGAACGGCAGATAGGTCCCGGTCGGGTTGTTCGGGTTGGCCAGCCACACGAGCTTGGTGCGCGGCGAAACCAGTTTCAGGATGGCGTCGACATCGGCGGTGAAGTCGGTCTCGGGCGCGACGACGTTGATGGCGCCGTTGGCCATCGTGGCGATCGGATACACCAGGAAGCCGTGGGCGGTGGAGATCGCCTCGTCGCCACGGCAAAGATAGGTGTGCGCCAGCAGGTTGAGGATTTCGTCCGAGCCGGCGCCGCAGATGATGCGATCGGGATCGAGCCCGAAGGCGCGGCCGATCGCCTGGCGCAGCACCCGCGAGGTGCCTTCCGGGTAGTCCTCGAGATGGTCGGCGGCCGCCTTGTAGGCCTCAACGGCCTTCGGCGAGGGGCCGAACGGCGTCTCGTTGGCCGACAGCTTGAACACCTTGCGGCCCGGCTCCGGCACCGGGCTCTTGCCGGGTGTGTAGGGCGCAATTTCGAGAATGCCGGGATTCGGCACGGGGCAGGACATCTTCGACTCCGGAAAAATCTGGGGAGGCTTCTAAGGCTTCGCCGCCCCGTTCGGGGGCACCGTATAGCGCGTTGCATGGCTGCCGACGAGAGCCGATGAGCGCACCGAGGCGCCGGCCTCGATCAAGGCCGATTTGATCTTCTCGAGGTTGCCGGGGCCGACCGACACCAGCAGCGCCGCGCCGTCGAAGGCGGTATCCGGTACCGCGACGATTTCCGCCAGTGGCGACAGCGCACGCGCGATCTCGGCGCTCCAGCCGGACACCCGCACGCTCCAGGTCTCGACTTCGGTGACCATGGCGCTGTCGGCGACGCGCGACACCACGAACACCGGCAGCGCCGCCGGATGGTCGGCGCGCTCGAGGAACGGCAGCCGCGCGATGATCTTGGGGGCGCCATCGGCCTCGAGCGCGATCCACCACGGCGTGCGGCTCGCATCGGCCGGGACCAGCGCCAGGTCGCCCTTCGATTTGGATACCGCTTCCACTGCTGCCTGCGCGCTGAAATGCGAGACATAGGGCACGACGAAGCCGAAATGAAACCGCGCCGAATCCCGCATCGCGGATTCGCCGACGGAAACATCCGCATGCACCGAAAACGGCGCCTGCACGTAAGTGAAGGTCGAGATGATGACGCGCCAGATGCTCTCGATGGTGTCGATCGGCAGGATGCCGCGGTGGCGCTCGACCAGGCGCCGCATCATCGCGGCTTCGCGCGCCGGGCGGAACGCCGAACCGACCTCCTGGGTCTGCTTGACCTGGATCAGCCGGTCGATGATGTCGCCGCGCGCCATCAGCAGGCGGTGGACCTGCTCGTCGATGCTGTCGATCTCTTTGCGCAGCACCTCGAGCGAGGGCGGAGCGGGGGGCGTTCGAGACATCTTCAAACCCTAAGGGAGCGCCGGCCAAGGAGCCGCGCAAGCAGCATTGATTAGGAAAGACGGTCGCCAAAAGCAAAGAAAACGTTGCGCCTTCAGACCGGCGTGGCCGCTGGAAGCTCGCGTCAACCGGCCGCCTGCCTTGACGAAGGGCCCCCGCGCGACTAATATTTAATCTCTTCCGTGGTCATTTGAGCCGGCCGGCTTGCAGCCACGTTAAACAACTCGCTAAACAGGCCGGGGACACATGTGATCCCGGTCGAACTTATGTTCAGGCCGGGTTTTTTTATGGCCTGATTTCCGTGGTGGCCTGTCAGCCTCCCCGGGGGAGGTCGGTGTCAAAATGGTAAACGTGAAGTCGATACCCAGTCCGGCGATCCACGCCGACGAGCGGTCGCAGGAGGCGGACCATCCGAGTTCGCTCGTCGCATTGTTCGAAGCCGACCAGCCGTTGCCGCTCGATTGCGGCATTGATCTCGTCCCGTTCCAGATCGCCTACCAGACCTACGGCGAACTCAACGCCGACCGCTCCAACGCCATTCTGGTCTGCCATGCGCTGACCGGCGATCAGCACGTCGCCAATGTGCATCCGGTGACCGGCAAGCCCGGCTGGTGGGAGACCATGGTCGGCCCCGGTCGCCCGCTCGATACCGACAGCTACTTCATCATCTGCGCCAATGTGATCGGCGGCTGCATGGGCTCGACCGGGCCGGCCTCGACCAATCCGGCCACCGGCAAATTGTGGGGACTGGATTTTCCGATCATCACCATTCCCGACATGGTGCGCGCGCAGGCCATGCTGCTGGATCGCTTAGGGATCGACACGCTGTTTTCCGTGGTCGGCGGCTCGATGGGCGGCATGCAGGCGCTGCAATGGACCGCGGCCTATCCCAAGCGCGTGTTCTCGACGCTGGCGATTGCCTGCAGCACCCGGCATTCGGCGCAGAACATCGCGTTTCACGAACTCGGCCGGCAGGCCGTGATGGCCGATCCGGACTGGCACAGCGGGCGCTATTTCGAGCAGGGCACCCATCCGCATCGCGGCCTCGGCGTCGCGCGGATGGCCGCGCATATCACCTATCTCTCGGACGCAGCCTTGCACCGCAAGTTCGGGCGGCGGATGCAGGATCGCGACCTGCCGACGTTTTCGTTCGACGCGGATTTCCAGGTCGAAAGCTATCTGCGCCACCAGGGCTCGTCCTTTGTCGAGCGCTTCGACGCCAACAGCTATCTCTATTTGACGCGGGCGATGGACTATTTCGACATCGCCGCTGATCGTAATGGCGTGCTGGCGCAGGCGTTTCGCGGCATCCAGACGCGGTTCTGCGTGGTGTCGTTCACCAGCGACTGGCTGTTTCCGACCTCGGAATCGCGGGCGCTGGTGCATGCGCTCAACGCTTCCAGCGCGCGGGTGTCGTTCGCCGAGATCGAGACCGACCGCGGGCACGACGCCTTCCTGCTCGACGTTCCCGAGTTCTTCGACATCTCCCGCGCCTTCCTGCAATCCGCAGGCAAGGCACGCGGCCTGACCGGGAAGGGCCGCTCATGACCATGCAGCAACAGGTGCTACCGCTGAACGGCAGGGCGCGGCCCGACACCGGGCATTATCGCGGCGATCATCTCCTGGTGGCGGAGATGGTCGAGCGCGGCTCGCGGGTGCTCGACGTCGGCTGCGGCGACGGCGACCTGCTGCAGCTGCTGGAAAGCCGTGGCATCGACGGGCGCGGCATCGAATTGTCGCGCGAGGGCGTTAACCGCTGCGTCGCCAAGGGGCTCGCGGTGGTGCAGGGCGACGCCGACACCGACCTCGTCAATTATCCCGACGACGCCTTCGACTATGTGATCCTGTCGCAGACCCTGCAGGCGACGCGGCAGCCCCGCGTGGTGCTGGAAAATTTGCTGCGGATCGGCCGTCGCGCCATCGTGTCGTTTCCCAATTTCGGCTTCTGGCGGATGCGGCTGCAGCTATTGGTCGGCGGGCATATGCCGCGCACCGAAAACCTGCCCGCCACCTGGTACGACACGCCGAACATCCATTTCTGCACCATCAAGGATTTCGTGCAGCTCTGCGACGAGATCAACGTCAAGATGGAGCGCGCGGTCGCGCTCGATCTCTACGGCCGCCCCTTGCGGGTCAACATGCCCTGGTGGTTCTGGAACATGTTCGGCGAGCAGGGCGTGTTTCTGCTGAGCCGGGCGGGGAAGAGCAGGTAAGTCACGCCGTCATTGCCTGCGACAAACGCGAAGCGTTTGCGCAAGGGAGCGATAGCGACGAAGCAATCCAGCTTCTCGTTGCGGAGCCTGTGGATTGCTTCGCTCGCAATGACGGCTATTTATCCCGGCATCATCGACCTCGGATCCCGCGCCGGCCAGCGGCCGGCCTCGACCAGCGCGATGAAACGCTCGACCATTTCGTTGAACAATGCAGGTTCTTCCAGATTAAGCACGTGGCCCGATTTCGGAAAGAACGCCAGGCCCGCCGCCGGCAGGTGCTTCTTGAGGAACAGGCTGGGCTCGACGCAATTGTCGTCCTCGTCGCCGCAGATGATCAGGGCGGGAGTCGGGACTTTCCCGATCGTCTCGGTCAGGGTGTAGATCGAGGGCCTCGCGCCTTGAAAGCTGCGCATGGTGTTGGCCGAGCCCTTGGCGTCGTGGCGGGCCAGCGAATTGTAGAACTCCGCGTGTCCGCGCGGGTCCTTCAGCAAGAACGGAATCCGGCTCGGCGCCTCGCGCGTGGCTTTTGCGACCTCGGCCGAGCCGATCGCCTCATATTGCTCGGCGTTGGCCCGGCATTGCCTACGGAAGGCATCGAGGTTTTCCAGGCTCGAGCCGGAGCCGACCGCGGCCAGCGTCATCGACAGCGCGCGCTCCGGCGCGTTGAGACCGATCTGCAGCGACGAGTAGGAGCCCATCGACAGCCCGACGAAATGCGCCCTTGCAATCTTCAAATGATCCAGCACGGCCAAGGCGTCGGTGTAAAAATGTTTGTAGGTGTAGATCTCGGCCGATGGCGGCACATCCGACGGTGTGTAACCGCGCGCGGAGTAGGCGATGCAGCGGTGGCCGCGGGAGAAGTAGCGCATCTGCGGCTCCCAATTGGTGTGGTCGGCCGCGAATTCGTGCAGGAAGATGATCGGCGTTCCCTGGCCGGCCTCCTCGAAATAGAGGCGGACATTGTCGCTGGTGACGGCGTGGGGCATTTGAACATTCCTCTCGTTGCGAGCTCCTTGCTTGGAGCTTCCTGGGCCGAAGCGTTATTCGCAAGTAATGCTTGCGGCCGCAATGAGGCGGGAAGCCGGTTCCTTCGTCAAGGAATCATCGCGGAATCGTTCTTGCGCTGCCGCATCGCGTCTTGCTCTCGCCATACCCCGAATTGCATACGAAGCCCGGATGTCGACCGTGGCGTGCCTTTGGGTGGAGGCGTTCACGGCCGATGGGAACGGGGGGTGCGTCACAGAGGATAGAGTATGGTTCAGTTGGTTGCGTTCTGCCGGTCGCTTGGAAGGGTATCTCCCCATCTTGTCGCACTGGCATTGTGTTCGGCGGCGATCGTCGGTTCGGTCTCCCCGGCTTCTGCAAGGTCACATCACGGCGTCTACCGCCACGCTTACCTGCGGCACGTCAGCCGTCACATGGTCCACCACCACTACGCTTACACGCGGCATTATGCCGTCAAACGCCACTACGCCTACAGTCGCTATCGCCACCTCGCGCGCGGATCGCGCTGGGATGCCGGCGCGGCGCAAATGCAGGCACGGGGCTTTGCCAACAGCAATGCCAGCCTTGCATCAAGCAGCTCTTCCGGCGGCATGGCCAATTCAGGTGGATACGGTTCATCGAGCCTGGTTGCCGAAGCGCGCCGCTTTATCGGCGGTAACCCGACGAGCCGCGCCAGCCTGTGGTGCGCGAGGTTCATGAACATGGTCTTGCAGCGCGAGGGTTATCGCGGCACCGGATCGGACATGGCACGCTCGTTCGCGAGCTATGGCCAGCGCGTCTCCGGTCCGCAGGTCGGCGCCATCGCCGTGATGGGCCGGCGCGGCGGCGGTCATGTCGGGATCATCAGCGGCATCGACGCGCAGGGCAACCCGATCATGATCTCCGGCAATAACGGCAACCGGGTTCGCGAAGCGCCGGTCTCGCGCGCCCGGATCTACGCCTACGTCGTGCCGACGAGCTGAGGAATTATCCTCACCACGTTATTGCGAAGCGTGCCCACCACGTCACGCAGGACATTGCTCAAAAGGAAAGGTGGGCACGGCCAAGCGGCCTTTGCCGACCCTACAATAGCTCGGGCTGTTCGATAGCGATCGGATCGCCGGCGGCAATCGCGCCGCCGGCGGTCACCTCGGCATAGATCCCGCACTCGTTATGGCCGAGCCGGCGCATCAGCGTGGGTGGGATTTCGAGGTCGCGCGCCGCGGTCTCGGGGTCGACGTTGACGGCGGCGCAGCGGGTGATCCGCTTGACGACCTTCAGGCGGGCGTCGCCGACGGCAAGGGTTTGGCCGACGAGTTCGTGCTCGTGCCAGGCCGGCCAGCCACTGACGTAGAGATTGGCGCGGAAGCGCAGGGGATGCACGGGCAGGCCGACCATGTTCTCGACGGCGCTGACGCTGCCGAGATTGATGATGGAGACGACCTTCCTGGCGACATCCGAGAAGCTGTGGCCGCCGCCCGAAAGGATTTTTGGGGGACCCTTGAGTTCGCCGGCAAAATCCGCCTTGAAAAACGCCTCGATGGCGGCGCGGCCCTCCGCCGTTTCCAGATCGCCCTCGGCGACGACGCTGCCTGCCTTGCGAATGGTCAGGACGTGGCTCTCGTCCTCATAATGCGTCCGCAATCCAGCCAGCCGCTCATTGCGCATCAGCATCAGATAAAACGATTTGTGCAGCCAGGCGGGCTGGGATGGATCGAAGCCGCTCGGGCCGTTTTCGATGGCGTAGCGGCGGTCGGCCGGAAGAGCCTGGCCGGGCTCCAGCCTGACCGCCGGCAGCGGTTCCGGAGAAAGGCCTTTGACGGGGTAGCGATAGAGGCTCTTGATCCGTGCAAGCGGGATGGAGGGCATCCCATTTCTTAAGGGATTCCCGACCCCTGCGCCACTGCACACGATTTTGTGAATTCGCCTCTTCCGTTTCCGCAAGCCCCTTCCCACATTTGCCTCAAGCCGGCGCAAGCCTCGGCGACGACCGCGGCCGGTTGAGGAATGTCAATGCGGCTTCGCGGAACCCCAATGAAGATGCTGTGTCCGTGCCTTAGGGGCGGAGCGGCAGGCTGAGGGAAATAGCTATGAATTTTGAAAAATACACCGAGCGTGCGCGCGGTTTCATCCAGTCTGCGCAGTCGCTCGCGATGCGCGAAGGCCACCAGCAGTTTTCGGCGCTGCATATGCTGAAGGTGCTGTTGGACGATAGCGAGGGCCTCGCCGGCGGCCTGATCGACCGCTCCGGGGGCAATTCCCGCGCGATCCTGAAGGCCACCGAAGACGCGCTCAACAAGCTGCCAAAGGTTTCCGGAAGCGGCGCCGGACAGGTCTATCTCGCGCCGGAACTGGCGCGCGCGTTCGATGCCGCTGAAAAGGCGGCCGAGAAGGCTGGCGACAGTTTTGTCACCGTCGAACGGTTGCTCCTGGGGCTGACGCTCGAGAAGGGCAGCGATGCCGGCAGCATCCTGCGCAAGGGCGGCGTCACGCCGCAGAATTTGAACGCGGCGATCGAAGCGCTGCGCAAGGGCCGCACCGCCGATAGTGCGACGGCCGAAAATGCCTACGACGCGCTGAAGAAATACGCCCGCGACCTGACTCAGGCGGCGCGCGAGGGCAAGCTCGATCCGGTGATCGGCCGCGATGAGGAAATCCGCCGCACCATCCAGGTGCTGTCCCGCCGCACCAAGAACAATCCCGTGCTGATCGGCGAGCCCGGCGTCGGCAAGACCGCGATCGTCGAAGGCCTGGCGTTGCGGATTCTCAATGGCGACGTGCCGGAGAGTCTCAAGGACAAGAAACTGCTGTCGCTCGACATGGGTGCGCTGATCGCCGGCGCGAAATACCGCGGCGAGTTCGAAGAACGGCTGAAAGCCGTGCTGCAGGAAGTCACTTCGGCCGAGGGCTCCATCATCCTGTTCATTGACGAGATGCACACGCTGATCGGCGCCGGCAAGGCCGACGGAGCGATGGACGCGTCCAACCTGCTGAAACCCGCGCTGGCGCGTGGCGAATTGCACTGCATCGGCGCGACCACGCTGGACGAGTATCGCAAGCACGTCGAAAAGGACGCCGCGCTGGCGCGCCGGTTCCAGCCGATCTTCGTCTCCGAGCCGACGGTCGAGGACACCATCTCGATCCTGCGCGGACTGAAGGACAAATACGAGCAGCACCACGGCGTGCGCATCACCGATTCCGCGCTGGTGGCGGCTGCCACGCTGTCGAACCGCTACATCACCGACCGCTTCCTTCCCGACAAGGCGATCGACCTGATGGACGAGGCCGCGGCGCGGCTGAAGATGCAGGTCGATTCCAAGCCGGAAGAGCTGGATTCGATGGACCGGGAAATCATCCGGCTCAAGATCGAGCAGGAAGCGCTGAAGAAGGAAAGCGATGCCGGCTCGAAGAGCCGCCTGCAGACGCTGGAAAAGGAACTTGCCGACCTCGAGGAGAAGTCGGCGGCGCTGACGTCGCGCTGGAGCGCGGAAAAGAACAAGCTCTCCAACGCGCAGAAGCTCAAGAGCGAGCTCGACGCGCTTCGCATCGAACTCGCCAACGCCCAGCGCCGCGGCGAATATCAGCGCGCTGGTGAACTCGCCTATGGCCGCATTCCAGAGCTTGAAAAGAAGCTCGCCGATATCGAGGCCAAGGAAAACGCCGGCGAGATGATGGAGGAGGCGGTCACCGCCAATCACATCGCCCAGGTAGTGTCGCGCTGGACCGGCGTGCCCGTCGACAAGATGCTGGAAGGCGAGAAGGACAAGCTCCTGAAGATGGAGGGCAGCCTCGGCAACCGCGTGGTCGGCCAGGCCGAAGCGGTGCATGCGGTGGCGACCGCCGTGCGCCGTTCGCGCGCCGGCCTGCAGGATCCGAACCGCCCGATGGGCTCGTTCATGTTCTTAGGCCCCACCGGCGTCGGCAAGACCGAACTGACGAAAGCGCTCGCCGAATATCTGTTCAACGACGAGACCGCGATGGTCCGCCTCGACATGTCCGAATACATGGAGAAGCATTCGGTATCGCGGCTGATCGGCGCGCCTCCGGGCTATGTCGGTTATGACGAGGGCGGCGCACTCACCGAGGCGGTGCGGCGCCGGCCCTACCAGGTCGTGCTGTTCGACGAGATCGAGAAGGCGCATCCCGATGTCTTCAACGTGCTGCTGCAGGTGCTCGACGACGGCCGGCTGACCGACGGTCAGGGCCGCACCGTCGACTTCCGCAACACGCTGATCATCATGACCTCGAATCTCGGCTCCGAATTCCTGGTCAATCAGCCGGAAGGCGAGGACACCTCCGCGGTGCGCGAGCAGGTGATGGGTACGGTGCGCGCGCACTTCCGTCCCGAATTCCTCAACCGTGTCGACGAAATCATCCTCTTCCACCGCTTGCAAAAGAGCGAGATGGGCCGGATCGTCGAGATCCAGTTCTCCCGGCTGCAGAAGCTGCTGGAAGAGCGCAAGATCACGCTCACGCTCGACGCCGCGGCGCGCGATTGGCTCGCTGCCAAGGGCTGGGATCCCGCCTATGGCGCGAGGCCCCTGAAGCGGGTGATCCAGCGCAGCCTGCAGGATCCGCTGGCGGAGATGATCCTCGCCAGCGACGTCAAGGACGGCGATCGCGTGGCGATCTCGGTGGAAGGCAACGTGCTGACCTTCAACGGCAAGGCGCCGCAGACCGCCGAGATCGCGCAGTTCGAAGCGCCGGTGCCCAAACGGAAGCTGAACTGACGGCAACTAAAGCCCTCTCCGCGACGCGGAGAGGGCCAATTGCGCCCGTATTTCCCGAAAAAAATTCTGAAATTCAAAGTTGCGGCGCTCGGTTGAATGACGCTGCAATTTCAGCGTGCGGCAGGACGTCGCACGCTGAGGGGGTGTTGTGTAAAAGTGACACGCATCGCGATTTATCGCGATGAATGTAAAATCATCTTGAACAACTTACCATTTCATCACCACAATCGCGTTCGGGTCGTTGTCTGCCCGCGCAATACGTGATGCGAGCAACGCGCTGGTTGCGCGGCGTTGGGCGCTGTTGGTTGGTGATATTCGCTGGCGGTATTCTTTGGGGTTATTGGATGAAGCCGTAATTCCAGGCCGGAATTGGTGAAAAGCCAGAAGCGGCATTTTATTTTATTTGTGTTCGCGCGGGAGGGGAAACCGTGTTGGCCGTTAGTTTTCTCGGCGCCAGTCGAGTTACGAGTAGCAGCGAAAAGATCTGGTCGGACCTCGGTCCAGCGGGACGGCGATTAGCCGGTTTCCTTTTTACCTTTCCGGATCGCCCGCATCGTCGCGAGCGGCTTATCGACTTGTTTTGGCCGGAGCTTGATGCCGAGAGGGGGCGCCGCGCGATGAATTCGGCTGTCTGGCGGCTGCGGAAGTTGCTTGCCTCGGCTCCCGAATACAAAGAAGGCCACAGCTTGAGGACAGTTGGTCCGGAGACCATTCTCGAAAGGACGCCGTGGCTGGATGTTGACACCTGGGCGCTGCTTGAGGCGGCACAGACGACTCTTAGTGGTCCGGAGCCGGATTTGGGATCAGCCGCGATAAAGGAGATTCTCGCGGTTCTGTACCGTTACGAGGGGCCGTTCCTGGACGGCGAAGATGCCGATTGGATCTTGGAGGAACGCGAGCGGTTGCACTCCCTTTTCATCCGGTCGGCAATGATCGTTGTTCGTCATCTCGGGCTTTGTGCCCAGTACCACGATGCGATACTGCTCGCCCGTCACGCGCTGCGCTTCGATCCCTACCGTGAAGAACTGGTTCGGCACCTTCTGACTTTGCTCGCGCTCGATGAAAGAAGAATCGACGCTATTCGGTATTACGATCACTGGATCGGAATGATCCGAAAAGAGCTGGGCATCTCGCCGCTTCCGGCGACACGCGCGGCGATTGAAGAGATCAGAGATTTACACAATGCCGAAAACGCCCAGCATCTGCGTGCTCGGCTGGTTGGCCGTGACGAGAGGCCGCGTTTCGCCATTTAGGGCGACCGCCGCAAGTTCTGCGGCTGCCGACGAACCCCCTTATTTCCGGATAAACCGTGCGTGCCGGGCGAAAGCCCGGCTTCTCCCGTCCGCGCCGTGATCCTGCCGTGATCGGGACCGCGTCCGCCTGATACCGCTACGCCGATTGCGCGTGATCGGCAGACGACAATCCCGCAACCGTTGCACAATCGTCCCGAGTTCGCGCCATGCGAACCTCGCCTCATGACCGAACAAAGACCGCTGCTGGATCAGGTTTTCATTCTGCGCTTCTGGCGGGAATCCGCCGATGCCGGCGAGCACGTTCGTTGGCGGGCCCTGGTACGCAACATCAACACGCGTCGGCGGGACGTAGTCGATGACGTGCAGCGCGCGTTTGCGATTGTCGCCTCCAATTTGAACGCCGCGGCCGGGGAACATGAGGGACCGGAGCATTTTGACGTCGAGCCATTAACACCTGAGCATTGAGAGATAGCGCGTGCGCGGAACCCATCGCTTAACCGTTAACCTTCAGCCGTCGCGAGCCAAAGTGCGGTGGGACCGTGACTTTGCTCGCAGTGTGGTAATCGTTGCGTGCGTGGGGCTGGCGCTGCTGGTTGCCGGCTGCGATCCAACAAGGGATTCTCGTTATCTCCGCGAGGGCATTGGAACGGATCTTTACTGGGATGGTCTTCCTGCATCCACACAGCTTCAAGACATTTATCTCGCGAACATTTGCTCGCAAGCGCTTAGTCGAACGGCAAGGAGCATCGATACTGTCAGTTGCGACGGCTTGAGCCTCACGCCGCGTGATTGGGGACTGCTTGTTCAGGCCGGCATGAATGACATCGACCTTCGGTGTGATGCGTATCTTTCGTGGCTCTACGACAGGAAAAGCTCCAAAGAACCTTTTCTCAAAGAACTTGCAAGCATCGGCGGCGCAGCCGCGGGCATTCTGAAAGCGACCGACGCCGGCTCGACGCCAATTGCCTTAACAGCCATCGCGTTTGGACTCGCGGCCGAGACGTTTACCAACATTGATCTTCGGCTCGTGAACGCGGTCGACTATACCACGGTAGACTCGGTCGTACGAGATAACAGAACTCGATTCCGCGTCAACAATCTCGATCTCGTCATCGATAACAGGCCAGCCGCTATCTACGTCTTGCGCAACTATCTGTCGATTTGCGTTCCTGATTCGATTGAAATGAGTATCAACAATACGGTCACCGTCTATCATCGCGGCGGTCCCGATGCGCTGCGAATGCCGCCGATCGGTTTAAGAACAGCACCCGCTACGTCGGCCACCTCGGCAGCGGTGAGGGGAGCAGTAATCTCCGACGTTCGAAAGCGGCTGCCGTCGGAGGATTTCCGCCCGGCAGGACTGGACGCTAAGGATATATTTAACGCTCAAGTCGAAAAAGCACTGTGTGTGTCACAAACCGGCGAAACAAAGGATCAAGCGGTCACCAATTTTCTTGTGGGGCGCGGTCTGGTGGACCCATCAAGCCCGCAGACCGCGAAAGTTCCGAAACTCAACCAGCTTCTGAAGAATGTAGCTGCGGACGTGAGCGACTGTAAAAAAAATGGATTCAGGAACGCTTTTGAGGTCGGGCGATACGGCGCGACGAGTGATTACCCCAAGGGACAGGTCAAGCTCGCCATCGGCGAACTCCAAGATGCTTTGCGGAAGAAAATCGGCATGCAGCCTACCGCCCTTCCGAATAAAGGCGAACTCGACTCGGCGACAAGGACGGCGATTAGTGATTTTCGCAACAAAAATAACTTCGACAAGCAACTCGGCGATCAGGTTGACAACAAGCTTTATTTGAAGGTCACAGAGCCCTGACGGGCCGGTGAATTGATATTTCGGGAGTGATCTTGCAATGCCGTTCATGACGTCTGGAAGAACACTGCGCAAAGACCCCAATGGCGAGCAAATGATGGTTCGCTTTAGCCCGGGCTTCGAAGTCACCATACTTCAGGAGAGCGAAGGCTGGGTTCAGGTCCAACGGGGCGCTGTTATTGGCTGGGTCACAAAGGATGTAGTTGGCGACACGTCGCCTTTAGCTGCGGACACTTCGGTCGATAATGCGGCGTTCTTCCGGCAGTGCTGGCTCGAAGGTCTTAGTACTGCAGTGTTTCCGCACTATCTTGCGGGGATGGCCAAGCTTCGTTCCGATATCAAGAATGACACCCAGAACAATCAGATCGGGCCGTTTCGTTTGCTGCAGTCGGAATGGGATGCCGGCAGAAAGGACCCAACCCTCAGCTTGATCGACTTCGGAGCCGCCGACGTCCAGGATTGGGGTTTCCAATTGGCAATGTTTGCCGCGATGGCGGCGCAAGACTTTGAGGCGATCAAGACCGCTCTTGGGCGATCACCGAGCGCACATGAGCTTTGCCTAGCGCAGCTGATAGGGCCGACGGCGGCTGCTATCGCGTTGGCTAATCCGAGCGCTTCGATCGCAGCGGATCTTGGTCCCCCCCTGCAAGCCGCGGCGCTTCCTTGGGGAGGATTGACGGGCGCCCAGGTTATTGACCGTTACTCGAAATATTTGGGCAATCCCGGTCCGCCGCCAGCGTCGGCGAACGGAACCGCCGCGTTGAACAGTATCGCCACCGACCTGCAGACTGCACTCGACTCAGTGAAGGATGACATTATCGCTGCGGGAAACGATGTGTTGGGTGTAACGCCCGGCTCTGCGGATCTGGTGCAGAGTGCGACAACGCCCGGACCCGCGCAGCCTGCACCGGCCGGTCGTCTGCCCAAGACGCCGTCCGGTCCTGGGCCGGCGGGAAAGCCGGGCGCGGGGGGACATCTCGGCCAGTTGATTGCGAGAGGCGAAGGCGACTACGGCACCTTCAATCGCGGCAATGCGGGCGACTCGGCGAGAAAGAAGATCGATTTTTCGAAAATGACCATCCAGCAAATCATGACCTTGCAGGCGCTACCCTCGGGAAATCCCAACAGGTTGTTTGCCGTTGGAAAATACCAAGTTATCCCAGTTACCATGCGGGGCGCCGTCGCGGTTCTGGGGATCAACACCAGCGACACGTTCGATCCAGCCATGCAGGAAAATGTGTTCCGCAATTATCTCATTGCCGCCAAGCGGCCGAGCGTGAAGAGATATATCATCGGTCAGAGCAACAACCTCCTCGGCGCTCAATTCGCGTTGGCGTTGGAATTTGCCTCCGTTGCCGATCCAAACACGGGAAAATCTCACTATGGCGGATCGGGTGGCAACCGGGCGTCAATCACGAGCGCGGAAACCGCGGCCGCTCTTAACGACGAGCGAGTGCAATACCAAGAAAACCTTGTCGAAGGCATGCCAGCGGACGGCGCGTGGAACGCGCTTTCCTGATGCCAGGCCGGGCACGGAATTACCCGTCAATCAAAAGCGTTTCGCTAACGACAATCGTTGCGACATTTGGAGATCGTGGTAACGACCGGTATATCGTTGATGGTACTGACATCGATAACAATGTCGGCTTTCCGCCAGCGAAAATTGCAGTTGGCTTCGCCGGTGCCTGCACAAGCTTGCATCTCCGGCCTTCCTTCACATCGACTGTCGCCCTGTATGCATCGATCGGCGTCGGCCGTGCTGGCCGGTTGCCATCCAAATTTCAACAGGCGTTCCCGTACAGCCGAATATAGTTCGCGCCTTTTGAAGGCCGGGTTGGTCGTCGGCGCCTTGGGATGCCGCGCTTTCGTCCAACTATTTCGAGGGGCTCGTTCAATCGTCTGAGCCATGGCTGCCGAGCAACCGCCTGAGGCATCGCGATATGCGCAATGGTCTGCAAGGTGCCTCGGCAATGCGTGTCGGCGTTCGGTGCTAGCCGATGCCAGGCCGGCCACGACCAACAGGCCACTCAAAATCAAGGATACGGTTACGATCAATCGTTTCGTCATGGCGATATACTCTAGTACGCGCATGACGCGTGCGACAATGGGCTCTGCGGGGCGTTGGCTGCTTGCGCCGCAGGTCCGACCTGCAGGGATATCGATATCAAACCTATTCGACGGGAGCGCCCGCTTCCCCAACCTCTCCTTCCTGTTCTTCGTCCGTCTCAAGCTCTGCGAGGATATCGATCAACTCGCGAACCCGTCCGGTCGGCAGCGGTTTGCCGGCGTTCAGGAGCGGATCGTCATCGATAGCCCAAGCCTGCGCTTCCGCCAGTTCCTCCGCCGAGGCACCGGTTCCGATGATCTCTGCGATGGTCACGTCGTCGGCCTGGCCGACCGCTTTGATGACGTCGTCCCGTATCAGCTGCTTCATGGCTTTGATCCCTCAGGCTTGCCGTCACCACCCCGCCTCGGGCGGGGTGGTGACGCTGCGCCTCAGCGGTTCATTGTCAAGCGCGGCGGGTTTTGCGACATGATCCAGAGTTCGAGGGCGGCAAGGATGGCGACTGCCGCGCCGATGACCACGTGAACCTTCGTCGCCGCGCCGCTACCCTGGAAGCCCAATACCCAGGGTGAAACGAGCGTCCACAATCCAACGATCAGGTTCAGCCATTCCTCCCAGACGGCAAACGCCGCCAGCGCCGCGATCGCGAGTACCGCGATGACAATGCCGGCGATAAAGGCGTTCTGAGAGGTTTTTCCGGCCTCGAACCCGAACATCCAGGGTGAAAAGAACAGGATCGCGCCCAGGATCAGGTTGGCGACGTCGCATAACTTCGCGTTGGTCCAATTGTCCATGACATCCTCCCTTTGAAGGCTTGCCAACACGATTCAAACCAAGGAGTTCCGCCCAGGTTCCAACGGGTTATTGAAATTTAATGAAACCGGCATGCATGCGGTGATCGATATGCTGCCGCTCGGGGCCGTCCTACCGCGATGGGAACCGTCTTCCTGGCCTGCGCGAACACGGTTTCGTAACTGGCGGTGTTATTTCACAATGCGAGCGAAGTGGGGGGTCTCAGCGATTGCTGATCTGCCGCACGCCGGTTGAGCCGGTGGCGTCCGATAACCGTGCGGTGCCGCGGGTGTTCATCATGCCGTCGAGACGGTCGCGTTCCTTCTCGAAGCTTGCCAGCAGCGGCCCGTCCAGCGAGCGGCCGCGCGGCAGCTTGATGCGCATCGGATCGACGAAACGGCCGTTGACCAGGATTTCATAGTGCACGTGCGGACCGGTCGACATGCCCGTCGACCCGACGAAGCCGATCACCTGGCCCTGCCGCACCCGCTTGCCGACCTCCAGGCCCTTGGCGAAGGCCGACATGTGGCCGTACGCGGTCTCGTAACCATTGCTGTGCTTCAGGCGGACATATTTTCCGTAGCCGCCCTCGGGGCCGACTTTTTCGACGACGCCGTTGCCGGAGGCGAAAATCGGCGTTCCGTAGGCCGTGGCCCAGTCGACACCGGTGTGCATCTTGACGAAGCCGAGGATGGGATGGCGGCGCCCGCCGAAGCCCGATCGCATGATCGCATTGCTGACGGGCTTGCGCACCAGGAATTTCTTCGCGCTCTTGCCGGTCTCGTCGTAGTAGTCGATCACGGAGTCGTCGGGGGTCTGGAACCGGTAATATTTCTTGGTCTCGCCACCGACGGTAAGCGAAGCATACAGCACCTCGCTCTTTTCGTTGGCGTTGGTGCCGTCGTCTTCGCCGGCGTAGAACACGTCGAAGGAGTCGCCGGGCTGCACCTTGCGCTGGAAGTCGACGTCATAGGAGTAGATGCGGACCATGTCCTCGATGACGTTCGCCGGCACCTTGTTGCGCAGCGCGGTCTCGTAGATGCTCTGATAGAGCCGGACCCCGCTGCCGTCGTCGTCATCGTCGTCGCCGTTGTCGGTGGTCTCGGCGACGGTGTTCATGCTCTGCACGTCGACGGCGACGTATTTGCCGAGGTCGGACAGCGCCGCGACGGCTTCGATATTGGAATCGTTGGCGACGATCACCCGGTAGGGCTGCAGCCGCTGGCCCGGGCCCGCGGGCGCCATCAGGATGCGCAGCTTCTGGCCTTCCTTCAGTCCGCCGTCGCGGCCGCGGGGGCCGAGCGTGGCGGCGATGGCTTTCGCCTCTTCCGGCGTGGCGCCCTGGTCGCGCAGCACCGAGGTGACGCTATCGCCCTTCTTGACGATGTGGATGCGTTCGCCGGTCGGATTGCCGCCGGTGACCTGGTCCTTGGTCTTCGCCAGCAGTGTGACGTTTTCCGGGACAACGCGGGTTTCAAAGCCGGCATAGGGATCGGGCGTGCTGCCCTCGCTGGCGTAGGCCAGTTTCATGTCCGACTGGGTACCGCTGGCGCCGGTGGCGTCCGCGGCGGCGTTGGCGAGCGCCGCATAGCGCACGCCGCTGCTGCCGCGCCAATTCGAGGCGTCACGCACCCGCATCAGGATATCGTCCAGCGCGACCACCGCGGCGACCTTCGCCTTCGGCAGGATCGGCGCCAGGTCCTTGGTGACGAACGAAACCTCGGCATCGGGTTCGGCCGCATTCGCCGCGTCGGCGGTGGCATTGGGATCGTCGGAGGCGGCGGGCGATGGGCCGCCGACATCACCCAGCATGCGCTGGGCGTTGAACGGCGGGATCTTGGAACTGAGATCGCTGGTCGTCATCGACAGATTGCCGGAGATGCGGACGAAGGGCCGCACCCGCATGACGTCGCGGTTGCCGACGCGGGCCACCGTGGAGACCCGCACCACGCTGCGCGCCGCGGTCGATTCCCCGGGCGGCGGCAGGCGATCGCTTTTGTGCAGGCTGGCCGTCTTGTCATTGGCGCCGAACGCGCCGCGCAGCGCTCCCTCGACCCGCTCCGGCACTTTGGCGAAGGTCATTTCGCCGTCGAGAGACGCAAAAACGGCGCCGCCGATAAGGGCTGCGCCGCACAGGCCGGTGAGAATGGTACCGCTAAACCATTGTACGGAGACGCGGCGGCGATCGATCACCGCGGCCTCGGAACCGTCGACGGAAAGCGGCGGCTCGTGACCGAGATCGATGATCCCGGTCTCGCGTCCGTAGCCGCCCCCGCCTGACGTCCTGTGGCTCAACCCGCCGTCCCCCCAAATTCCATCAACATTCGACGAGATCTTTTTCCATTCCTGATCCGCGTTCGCCCTCTGAAAGGGTGATCCGGGACCACGGCGTGCCGCATAGATGTCCGCTAATCAATGGCCAAAGCGAGGCCGGGATCACGAACAACAATGGTCTTTAAGATCTCTCGATGTTTCCAGGCATAAGGGAAAGGCGATGGGTTCCATTGGAGATCGCCGATCCCTCGGTAGAACAAACGCCGGCAGCCCCCACTGGTACCCGGCGATTCAATGTATACGTAGTGCCAGAACGTCGCAGGATTGTGGCTCAAGTACGGCGCAAAGTCCCGAAATATCGGGACTTCTTCGTGGTTCAAGATTCTCACAGGCGATGCGACGATTTGTTGACAACACCCGTTGACAACGCCGATCGGGCGGGACTATAACCCGGCCACTGAGCGCGGCGCTGTTTTGGCTCTTGGCCAAGACATGTTTTCGTGCCCGTGAAGCTCCTCATTAAGATGAGTGAATCAACAGCCGATGACAGTCGGTTGTCATTTGCCGTCGAGTGAGAACTTCCGACCCTTCCTTAACGGGAAGGGACCAAAGCTCTCGGCTACGGGAGAGGGGTCTTCGGACCCCGGGCTGTTTGACAAGTGAAGATGAAGAAAGAGAAACGTGGACGGCGGAGTCCTTGCGAGTCTCGAATACTTGAAAACTTCGGTTTCCATCTTTCGAGGCTGGACGAAAGACTTCGGCGGAACACGTTTACATAGGTTACACCATCGTCGTCCGCGATGTGAATCGCAGGCGATAAATATGGTGGGACCTCGTCAAACGTTGTGATCAGCCGGTTTAAAGTTTCAAGTCCAACTTGAGAGTTTGATCCTGGCTCAGAGCGAACGCTGGCGGCAGGCTTAACACATGCAAGTCGAGCGGGCGTAGCAATACGTCAGCGGCAGACGGGTGAGTAACGCGTGGGAACGTACCTTTTGGTTCGGAACAACACAGGGAAACTTGTGCTAATACCGGATAAGCCCTTACGGGGAAAGATTTATCGCCGAAAGATCGGCCCGCGTCTGATTAGCTAGTTGGTGAGGTAATGGCTCACCAAGGCGACGATCAGTAGCTGGTCTGAGAGGATGATCAGCCACATTGGGACTGAGACACGGCCCAAACTCCTACGGGAGGCAGCAGTGGGGAATATTGGACAATGGGCGCAAGCCTGATCCAGCCATGCCGCGTGAGTGATGAAGGCCCTAGGGTTGTAAAGCTCTTTTGTGCGGGAAGATAATGACGGTACCGCAAGAATAAGCCCCGGCTAACTTCGTGCCAGCAGCCGCGGTAATACGAAGGGGGCTAGCGTTGCTCGGAATCACTGGGCGTAAAGGGTGCGTAGGCGGGTCTTTAAGTCAGGGGTGAAATCCTGGAGCTCAACTCCAGAACTGCCTTTGATACTGAGGATCTTGAGTTCGGGAGAGGTGAGTGGAACTGCGAGTGTAGAGGTGAAATTCGTAGATATTCGCAAGAACACCAGTGGCGAAGGCGGCTCACTGGCCCGATACTGACGCTGAGGCACGAAAGCGTGGGGAGCAAACAGGATTAGATACCCTGGTAGTCCACGCCGTAAACGATGAATGCCAGCCGTTAGTGGGTTTACTCACTAGTGGCGCAGCTAACGCTTTAAGCATTCCGCCTGGGGAGTACGGTCGCAAGATTAAAACTCAAAGGAATTGACGGGGGCCCGCACAAGCGGTGGAGCATGTGGTTTAATTCGACGCAACGCGCAGAACCTTACCAGCCCTTGACATCCCGGTCGCGGATTCCAGAGACGGAATCCTTCAGTTCGGCTGGACCGGAGACAGGTGCTGCATGGCTGTCGTCAGCTCGTGTCGTGAGATGTTGGGTTAAGTCCCGCAACGAGCGCAACCCCCGTCCTTAGTTGCTACCATTTAGTTGAGCACTCTAAGGAGACTGCCGGTGATAAGCCGCGAGGAAGGTGGGGATGACGTCAAGTCCTCATGGCCCTTACGGGCTGGGCTACACACGTGCTACAATGGCGGTGACAATGGGACGCTAAGGGGCAACCCTTCGCAAATCTCAAAAAGCCGTCTCAGTTCGGATTGGGCTCTGCAACTCGAGCCCATGAAGTTGGAATCGCTAGTAATCGTGGATCAGCACGCCACGGTGAATACGTTCCCGGGCCTTGTACACACCGCCCGTCACACCATGGGAGTTGGTTTTACCTGAAGACGGTGCGCTAACCGCAAGGGGGCAGCCGGCCACGGTAGGGTCAGCGACTGGGGTGAAGTCGTAACAAGGTAGCCGTAGGGGAACCTGCGGCTGGATCACCTCCTTTCTAAGGATGGTTCTTCAGAAGCTTGCTTCTATCGAACCTCTTCAGAAACATCAGGGGCCAACAGTTTCAGGATTGTTGAGCTCCATTGGCGGGATTTCGCCGTCTTCGTTTCTCTTTCTTCGCGGACGAACACGCGCCAGGGGCTGCGCTTGTGCGACGCATCTGGCCGGTCGGCCGGTGCGCGCGAGCGGGTTCCTAGTCGTTAGGGGCTTGTAGCTCAGTTGGTTAGAGCGCGCGCTTGATAAGCGTGAGGTCGGAAGTTCAAGTCTTCCCAGGCCCACCACCTTGATCGAGCGTATGCGTCTTTTATCCAGCTTAACGCATTCGTCTTCTGGTACGGGGCCATAGCTCAGCTGGGAGAGCGCGTGCTTTGCAAGCATGAGGTCGTCGGTTCGATCCCGTCTGGCTCCACCAGATGGAATTGAAGATCGATGCATTGCTTTTGACTAGAGCGCTTCGAACAATCGTCCGCGAAACATCACTTCGCATGCAGCGTCTTCACAGATGTCGCTTGCGGGATTTCTGACATCGTAAAGAGGAGATCGATCCGAGTTTTGGATCCGCAAAGCAATTTGTGGAATCCAATTCATAATCTCCAGGTCATTTCGGCGCTCGTTCATCGCAAGATGAGTGAGTTGTAAATGATCTTTTTAGCGAAGCTTGACCGCCTCGCTATCGGGTTGATCTTACGAAGCAAGCTGGTCTTTCTAATCAGTGTCCAGCCGCATGCAGCATTCATCGAGGGTGCGTGCCTTTGAGACTTCGGTCTTTTGGCAAGTGTGCGGACTACATTCTGCCGAGTGTGTGGACATTGATAATGAGAGCAATCAAGTGCCTTAAGGGTGTTCGGTGGATGCCTTGGCGCTGAGAGGCGATGAAGGACGTGCTACGCTGCGATAAGCCGTGGGGAGCTGCGAAGAAGCTTTGATCCACGGATTTCCGAATGGGGAAACCCACCTTCGATAGCTGGAACTCCAAGGCCTTGTGTCTTGGGGTTCGTACAAGTCTGTGAAAGCAGATGTGTGTGAAACCATGCCGTAAGGTTTTGGATTTCCAGTTATCAAGTGAAG